>NZ_CP176404.1:1597500-1897500 GCF_046245125.2 Bartonella heixiaziensis
TGGGATAACCAACATCAGAAAAATGATCCCGGACAGGACCCCGCTCTTGTGGTTAAACGCTTTCTTCCTGCCCGTCGACAGGTTTCAGTGCGTTGGCTTACAGGGACAGTCCTTACCGGAATCACTTCCTGTATTCTTATGGGTATTGCGCTTTTTGCTGCTTTAGATGGACAACAGCGCTTAGTAACACCGCCACAGTGGTTTACGCAAGAAAACCTATCAGAATCACAAGATCCTAACGCCAATGGATATAAAGGTGACCGTATTTCTCCCACGCGTGCACGACAAAGCTTCGACAGCAAACGCCAATTTGAGTTATCAATTTTACAAAAAAAGGGGGATGAACAAGTCATTCAGACTCAGAACTTTGAATGGATCCGAATGGCTTTAGCTGAAGAGCGCCCAAAGCAATACAACTATCCTAAATTCGATGCCTTGAATATTTTTGCTGTTGATTCAAAAAATCAAGCTGCCACACCACAAGCTTCCGGACAAATTTACGGAGCAAAAGTGGAAACAAAAATGATTCTGCGTAATTATAATTTTATGATCGATGACGTAAACTTTGATGGCGCAGATGCCTTGACGAGTGATGAAGCACAACAAGAATTACAAAAAGCTGGATTTTCTTTGGAAAAAAACAAGGAAGACCTCTCACTTCTTACACTGATCGATCCGTTGAAATTAGACGACTCATCCTCCACCTCACAATTTAAAGATGCTCCAGAAGTCCGTATTGTTCAAGAAAATGTCACTGTTTCCGCTCAAAATCACCGAATTGATCTCAGCAAAAATTATGCTGAGGATATTATTCCCATTCATAAAAAACAAAAAATAGTCGATGCTCTTAAAGAAACCGAATACACAAAAGAACAAATTGAACAGGTTGCAAAAACTTTAGCCATATTGAACCATTCGGATACCCTCAAAGAGGGAAGTCTTTTACGCATTGGAATTGTAACTCAACCTGGAGAAGAAGATCATCTTGTGCGGGCAAGCATCTATCAAGGCATGTATCATGTTCTTACCATTGCCCTCAATGATAACGACCAATTTGTTGAAAGTGCAGAACCAGAAATGTCACACGCACTGAAAACTGCTTTCCGAAATGGTATTCCCCATTCTCTTGTCAATACAGCACAATTACCAACGGCTTATGACGCCATCTATAATGCTGTACTCAGCCATAATATGTCAAAATCTCTCTCTCAGCGCCTTATTCGTCTGCTTGCAACCAATATTGATATGAAAAGCCGTATCACACCAACCGATCAACTCGAAATATTTTATGCCGTGCCACAACAAAATAATACAGGAAAAAACGGCAAAAAGAGCCAGAAAGCAAGACAACCAACCCAAAATGCCGATCCTGAAATTCGTTATATTAGCGCGACTTTTGGCAATACAACCTATAAATATTATCGTTATCAATCAAAAGACGGAACTGTGGATTATTATGATTCAGAAGGGAAAAGCTCAAAACCTTTTTTACTCCGCAAGCCCCTTCCAAATGGCATTTTTGGCTCCCCCTTTGGACCGCGTAAACACCCTATTTTAGGGTATGTTCGCATGCATACAGGCGTTGATTGGATTGCACCAAAAGGCTCTCCCATTATGGCCGTTGGGGATGGTGTTGTCACAAAAGTGGGCGTAACAGGCGGCTATGGAAACCATACAGAAATTCAACATGCCAATGGATATGTCAGCAGTTATTCGC
Organism: Bartonella heixiaziensis; assembly: GCF_046245125.2. Taxonomy (GTDB): domain Bacteria; phylum Pseudomonadota; class Alphaproteobacteria; order Rhizobiales; family Rhizobiaceae; genus Bartonella; species Bartonella heixiaziensis. The sequence goes on from NZ_CP176404.1 coordinate 1,599,218, forward strand.
ACCAAAGTAGTTATGCACCAGACATCAAACCAGGTGTTAAAGTGCGCCAAGGACAGGTGATTGGATATGTTGGAACAACGGGACTTGCAACGGGTCCCCATTGTCACTTTGAAATCATCGTCAATGGAACAAAAGTTGACCCCATGCGCATTCGTATACCTGATAGTAAAGCTTTAACCAATCAAGACCTGCAAGCATTTTTGCGTGAAAAAAACAATATTGATTCTTTGATAAACAGTCCGATAACGCCATCAGAAGATGCTTCTTAAACAACCCTCACATATTTCAAAGCATGCAAAGAATCAAAATACAGAACACTGTCCCCTCTTGCGTTTTTGCGAAAACAAAGAAATACCTGCAAAAGTCTCACACACCGTTGGACTCTTTACTTAAAGAGATTTCTTGACATGAAAGAGAGCCAATGTTGGCAAAATGATTGAAGAAGAATTTCATACAATTCTTTAGGAATATGCGTCTTTCAATTTCCCATAAAAACCAAGAAGAAATATTCATATGAAACGTTTTTGTTTCATACTTGATCTCCCTGTTTCCTGTATTTTCCCTGTCAGCGTTTTTGCCCACCAAAGCAACGCTGGATAAAATAAAAGAAGCCGAAAGCCAGCTTAATGCGTGCATGAACCTCTGGAGAACCAAAACATCGCCAGTGGTGAGATCAGTCGTAAGATCTTTGAGAGCTATCGCTCTGAAAAGAGTTTTTAATGATGAGCACATTTAAAACCCTGCTCTGCGATACGGAAAATCACGATTTTCGTGGTACATAGCGGCACTCGAACCAAACAAAAACTCTCACACATTGTAGTGACCCACTTAAACAAAAACGCACTTCTTCATTTTTGCTCCGATTTCATTATAGCCAGAGCAAAGAAGACACCCTACCTAAGAGAATTACCAATGCGAGGACTAGTATTCTACAACAACATTTCAACACGTTGACGTTTTTTCTCAGTGTGATTGCGTGCTCTTTCCAATTCTTGGTGTTTATTCTTTCTTTCACGATCACTTTAAAGGCAGTATTTTCACTTTGAAGCAATCAGCAGCAGCTAAAACGCTAACAGGGAAAAGAATAAAGCGCAAAAACAATCCAAAACTGTCTTATAAACAACATAACAAATTATATGATCAAAAGTTTTTCTAAATCTATTAAAACATCTTGAGAAAAACTTTGGAAGAGAAGCTTTAACTAAGAGTACAGACATCAATTAAAATAAAAATCGTAAAAAACATTTGTATCTAAAAGTGTTTTTAAATATATTTAGCAACGTTTGTAGTATAATAATTAGGGAAGTAAATTTATGAAATATAAATATACAACAATAACGATTGTTGCTTTAGCAATTTTTAACTATACAACTTTTGTATTTGGAGAAACAAAAGGAAATATTATACAACAAAAAGACATTGGCTCTCGTAATGATTCAAAAATAGCTTCAAATATAAGAAAAAAAACTTCCATAAAGAACTATACCGCTATCATCATGGCTGATCCGCAACCGTGGCGTTTGGATTATGGTGATCCGAACTCGGAAGCAAACAGAGCGATCTGGATTAATAAAAATGAAAAAACCGCAAAAGCAATAAAATCACAGAAAGCAGCTTTTCATATCGTCAATGGTGACTTAACCAATTTTGGGCGTAAAAAGACTTATGATGATTATGCAAACATGTACAAAAAACTTGGCGCTCCTGTTTATGAAGGGCTCGGCAATCATGATTATGCTAATAATGTTGGAAAGTGTACGATTCCTGAAGAAATGAATTCTTCAAGCGATGCGTGTGCGATAAGCGCCATCTCTAGGATGATGGGAGAAATCAAAAAATACAGCAATGATCTTCCTCATTTCAATCGAGATATCACGGAAAAATTGACTGGCGATTCTGACAAATCTATTCACTTTATAGAAGGAAGTTTCGGTTACTCATGGGATTATGGAGATATTCACTATGTGCAACTTCACAATTACCCAACTTATACAGCCCATTTAAAACAAAGTGATACAAATATCCATGTTAAGAGCTCTTTGGATTGGCTAAAAAAAGATTTAGCTGCAGCTGACGCTAGAGGGAAAGTTACAATTATGAACTTCCACGATGCGCGCCCATTTTTTCCCAATGGTCCTTCACATTTTCTTAAACCCGAAAAGGCTCAAGATCTATTGGCATTTAAATCAATCATTACCTCTCATAATGTCAAAGCAATCTTTGCTGGACACACCCATTATCAGAGCTATTGTCGCGCACAAGATGATAAAGTCTTCGGCAATATCCCTGTATACACAGCGGGAGCACTATTCAAAGGAGATTATTACCTCATCAATGTGCGAGGGAAAGATATACATGTTAAATTTTACAATGGAAGAACAGGAAAACCCACTTTGATTGAGGATTTAGGAATGATAGGCACTCCCACAGAATTCTTCGAAAGCTGTAGTAATTTGTAAAGATATTTGCTGCTCTTAACTTTGACGAACAGAGGGGATGTTAACATCCCCTTTTAAGAGAGAGCTGATGAATCATTTGAACCATTTGTTTTAAGTTTTGGTAAAGGGATTGTGACTTTTGTTCCCCCTAAAGCAGAAGTTTCAAAAAGTGGTTTTTCACCAAACTGCATACAAAGTTGTTCGATAACCAAACGGCCAAGACCTGCTTTTTGCTCTGCTGTTTGGTGCTTCATACCCACACCATTATCTTCGACAATCAGCATCAGTTGCCCATCTTCTTGAGGTCCAAATGAGATATAAATATGACCAGAGCGCTGATCAGGAAAGGCATGTTTTAAGGAATTTGTCAGCAATTCACCAAGAATAATCCCAAGTGTTGTTGCATCTCTTGAAGACAAGCGACACTCTTTAAAGCTCGTGTGAATGGTGATGTTTCCGCGCAATTCAAAAGGCACAGCCAATTCAACATCATGCACCACCGAACTGAGAAACTCTGCCAATAAAGTTGTTTCCATATCATCACACAAGCGCAAACGCCGATGTGCCGTGGAGATTGTCTGGATACGATCTCGTGCAGCGCCAAGAACAGCACGCACTTCTTCATTTTTGCTCCGATTTAATTGTAGCCCAAGCAAAGAAGAAACCGTGCCAAGAGAATTGCCAATACGATGGCTTGCATCCTGTAATAACATTTCAACACGCTGCCGCTCTTTTTCAGCGTGATTGCGTGCTCTTTCCAATTCTTGCGTCCGTTCTTTTACACGCGCTTCCAAAGCTATATTTTCACTATGAAGCAGTAATTGGTACATTTTTAAGGCACGGACATCACGCTGAAAACGATTAATGACAAAATAGGCCGAAATAAAAGTACTCACCACAGAAACAATCGCCGCCAATGTTAAAGCAGCACGCATAAGCGCTATACCCTCACGCTGTTTTTGTCGCACAACATCATCACCATTTATGAAGCTTGTCATCAATTGAGCTAAACGCGCCACTTGAATCTTCGGAACTTCCAAAGAGAGAGAAGGTTGAGAAGATTGGTCAGGAAGCGTATCAAGGGCAAGCATATGGGCATTCATAAAGTCCTTGCGTGCTTCGACCTCTTTTTTAAAAGCCGTAAACCATTCATACCATTGCGGATGGGCATAAACAAGAAGCGCCGTATACTCAAGAAGATCGTCAATCTCACGCGCTGCATTTTCAAAGCGTGCTTTATCTTCCGCATTGTGAGTTTTCGCATAGCTGCGGTCAGCGACAGCCATATCGATCAAACTAATGAGCACCAAATCAGCCTTTTCGCGCAATTCTGAACTTGTATTCAACTGTGCAACTTCCCGATCAACGGCGTTTGAGAGCAGCATGATAAAGACTGATGCCAAAAGCGCCATCACAAGAGACACAATAATCGCCACCCACCGCCAGCTTGATATGCTTGAATCAGAAGAGGGACTTTGAGAAAGCAAATTCGTCTTTGTTGTCATAGAATTTCCATCGGCGAACCTGAAAATCGTCATTTTTCAGCACTAAGGAAAACTGCCTCAAGGGGAATAACGCATAAAGCCCGATGGATGTTTTACCCCTAAGCTTCCGTTATTTTCCCCAAAGTTCAGCCCAAACACTCTGAATTTCCTCAGATGCTAACTTTACTGTAATAGCTATAACGGGAATAAAAAAAACAAGGCTATCCCCCATAATTATTATGCTTTTTTAGCCATTAAATGAACATAATGTACTTCCAGCAGAATAAGAATCGGGACCATAATCGGATTCACCATCCACCTTGAGAAGTTCCTGTAAGCGATTACGGGCTCGACTGACACGGCTTTTAATTGTTCCAACAGCACAACCACAAATAGCAGCAGCATCTTCATAAGAAAAGCCAGAGGCTCCAATGAGAATAATGGCTTCTCTTTGATCAGCAGAAAGCATATTTAAGGCTTTCTTGAAATCTTGCAAATCAAGCGAGCCATATTGAGCAGGATGAACAGCCATGTTTTGGGTAAACAACCCCTCGCTATCTTGAACTTCTCTTCCTCTTTTGCGCATTTGACTATAAAATTCATTGCGCAAAATCGTAAAAAGCCAAGCTTTGAGATTAGTCCCCATTTCAAAACTGTCCTGCTTAGCCCATGCTTTCATAACGGTATCTTGGACCAAGTCCTCAGCCTTATCCTGTCTGCCGCTTAAAGAAAGTCCAAAAGCCCGCAAAGCTGGAAGAACCAAAAGTAGTTCCTGTTTAAAATTTTTCACGCCCTCTGCCATAAAGGATCAAACCTTTTCCACATTGTTTAAGCTAAATTGCTCTGCCTGCTCCAACCTATCCAAAAGTTCCAGCAAACGTAGTGGAAGCGCTTCTTCTTGAATTTCCATGTAAAACTGGCGTAATTTCCGCGCTATTTGGCTATTAACGCCGAGAAGATCATCTCCAAGTGTTAAATGATTGGTGAGATTTTTTTCATCACGGTCGTTCATTTTTTATCCCCCTAATCCATATACTGTAAGTAGCAGCTAGAAAATTTTTCGCCTAATAGTTGTAAATATGGTTGTATGCAAAAAGTTCCATATGGAAAGAGGAACTTTTTCCTCTCTTGAGGATTTCAATCAAAAAAGTGATTGCCAAAGGTCAAAGGAGTTATAAATCATGTCATTATCAACGCGCATCGCACCGCATCTTCCCTACCTTCGACGTTTTGCCCGCTCTGTCACGGGCAGCCAATCATCCGGCGATGCTTATGTATCAGCAATGCTGGAAGCGCTTATTGCTGACATTTCTATTTTTCCCCAAACATCCAGTGACCGCATCGGCACTTATTGGCTTTTTTGTCATCTTTTTGACCAAACCACACCAAATATCCCCGAGCCCCTGCCACAATTTGGTGTTGAACAAAAAACCAGTGCAAAATTATCGTATCTCACCCCACGTGCACGCCAAGCATTTTTATTGATTGCTGTTGAAGGCTTTAATGAAAAAGAAGCCAGCGAAATTATGAACCTTGATGCAAAGGAATTTCGCAAGCTTCTTAACCAAGCATCGATTGACATTTCTCAACAAATTGCCACTGAAGTGATGATTATTGAGGATGAGCCTCTCATTGCCATGGATATTGAGCAAATGGTAGAAAGTTTGGGCCATCAGGTCGTAGGAATTGCGCGCACCCGCGATGAAGCTGTGGTGATGTATCATAAAAAAAAGCCGCGGCTCATTTTGGCTGATATTCAATTGGCTGACAACAGTTCCGGCATTGATGCAGTCAATGACATTTTGAAGAATGACCGTATACCGGTGATCTTCATTACCGCTTTTCCTGAAAGATTATTGACAGGAGAGCGTCCAGAACCAACTTTTTTAGTCACCAAACCCTTTAATCCTGATATGGTGAAGGCACTTATTTCACAGGCTTTATTTTTTCAAGAGAATGCTTCTAAAGCTGCCTAGAACAGAAGAACATCTTGATCATGATCGTTACGCCTCTCCCAAAGCCACCGATAGATAGATCACATCTTAGCGCTCTCATGCAAGCGATTCGTGGCGCTGATATTTGTGTTCTCTATCAGACAACAAATCTAGTCTATTTATGGGCTGAAAATTTGCCCCAGCATTTACAAAGTAAATGGCGGGTTGGATGTCGTGACAGTGATTTTTTTTCGCTCGATCTTGCTGACAATATGGAAACAATTAAATTGCAGGTTTTAGCCACTGGCAACATGCAAACCATTGAAGCACGGTTTGAGGATATGACAAAACAAGTACTTTGGTACAAATTTTCTATTGATTGCCACCGGAATGATAACGGAGACATTATCGGCATTATCACCACCGGTGTTGATATTTCAGGATTACGCCGCCGTGAGCAAGTCCTAAAAATACTTCTTCGGGAAGTGAGTCATCGTTCTAAAAATCTTCTTGCCATCATCCAAAGTATTGCGAGCCAAACCGCACGTTATACTGAATCACTTCAGGTTTTCTTGCGCAAATTTCAAGGACGGCTCCACTCTCTTTCCCATTCTCAAGATCTCATCACCGATTCCGATTGGCGTGGAGCTCAATTTCGCGAACTAGTTCTTTCACAAACTTCGGGCTACTTGATAAAAGAAACAGAACGCTTTTCCATTGAAGGTGTGGATCCTTATCTCTTTCCCAATGCAGCTTTGCATATTGGTTTGGCTTTTCATGAACTCATTGTCAATTCCCTTTCTTTTGGTGCCCTCTCACAAGAAAAGGGAAGCGTCTGTGTGCGTTGTGAAATCCACACGAAAATGAACGAAACAACGCAACTCCTTATTACTTGGAATGAAAATTTTGAAGCTGGAACCCTTCTCTCTAGCGAGAACAAATCCTGTTTTGGCAGTGCTGTTTTAGAAAAGATTGTTCCTGTTTCTGTAAATGGTGCAGCTTCTTTAAAATTGACAGAGACAGGGATTGTTTATTGCCTCTGTGTTCCTGATAGTTATTTCGACACCCTTTTTTAAAAAAGCGATAAAAAAAAACACGCCCCCTAAAAATCACTCCCAGCCCCCCATTGCTTAGCACAAAGACATTTTCTCTACACAACCAACCCTTGGCACTACACCTCGAAAATCTTGTCTACTGGAATACACTCACTCACTCAAATCCTGCTCTCTCGAATCCAGATCAGGTAGCATCATCCCCATAGGACGCTTACACCTAACTCTCTCGTTTAAATATTCTCCTCTGCCAATACTAAAGAGCATCAACGCAGTCTTTTTTAAAATTTCTTCACACAATCACTGGAACAAAGCCTGCTGGAACAAAGCCTGCTGGAACAAAGCCTGCTGGAACAAAGCCTGCTGGAACAAAGCCTGCTGGAACAAAGAAACTTTAAGAACGTTTTGCAATAAGAACGCTCTCCAAAGCTGACAGATTGCGTTCCATGCTGTCAACCTTTTATTCGGAAAATATTTTATGAACCCTCTTGTTTTTATCCTCTTGGTTGTTTCTTGTACAGATGATTTTAACAGCTGTTATTCTGACAATACCATGGTAAAAACCTTCTCAACAGCTCAAGCATGTGAGCAAGCCATGGTACCCTCAACCAAAAAGTTTACAGCTTATGGGCAACAAATCTTTGCCCAATGCACAAAGGTATCCGCAAACTTACAGCAACAAGAAGTCAATATGATCTGGGCCGTAACAAACCGAGGCAATTTCTTGCTAAAAAGCCAAAACATCAATGATAACCTATCCGCAGTCCACGAAGCAGATGTTTTACCCGCTCGCTCCCCTCATCTGCACCCTACCCCCATAAACCTCTTGCACAAAAAACCATAACAGCATAAACCCATCAGACTCTAAGAGAACAATCAATGGAAGAGTGCAGCATGATGGATAAGAAACAGATTCAAACTTCACAAGGCCATCGCGCAGAACAAAGCGCTCTGTCTGAAGATCAACCTTTAGACCCAGCCATAGAACGCGTGAGGAAAAAGCTTATGCGTCTCATGATGATTTCTATCGTCATAACGCTCATTTCTATTCTTGTCGTACTCTTTTTAATTGTGTACAAAATTACTGCAACGGGATCAGCTCAAAAACAAACAGCACCCTTATCCTCTCACAATAAAAATCCAGAAGTCGCCCACCACACGCTCTCCTTACCGGAAAAAACACAAATCCTTTCGCAAAGTCTTTCGGAACACAATATTGTGTTGAAAATTCTAACGCCAGACGGTCACACAAAATTTATGGTTTATAATTATCATACTGGTGCGCTTATTGCTGTTCTTTCTGTAAAAACAACGAAAGAAATACCTACCATCACCCCCCGTTAAGATAGCCTCCCTCAAGCGTGTTTGGCTATCGCTCTCGCTGAAAAATTTTCCTCTGCTGCAAGAATGCCACCACTCGATGTCGACGCGGTTTGCTCTGCATTCTTCATCCAACTAACGCTAAACTGGAATCACGCCCTTTGAAAAAAAATAAGACGCCCCAAAAAATCGCTCCCAAAACCTCATCGTCTAGTACAAAAACATCGTCTTCGTACATCAAACTTTTGGAACCAACCCTCAAGAATCTCAGCTACTAGAACGCGCCCATCCTCTCGAATCCAAATCAGAGGATAGTCTCTCCAAGCATACTTAGCTATCGCTTTTGCTTAAACATTTTCCTCTGCCGGAGAAGTCACGACCCGACGTCGACGCGGTTTTCTCTGGATCTCTTCACCCAAAAGGGGCAAAGAAGCAACTTTTTCTGCTGACGCATCCCCATTCTTGGAAGTTTCTGACACAGACTGAGAAAGTTCTAAATGTGAAAGTTCAGGCGATGATTCTTCTTGGGAACGCACAACGCGCCGACGTGCAGGTCGACGTGCTTTTTTGACAGGTTCAGCACTCTCTCCAGCAGCACATTGCTCTTGGTCTGTTTTTTTATCCGATAGAGGAGTGCTAATCTCTGACGCATCATCACGTGCATACCCATTTTGCGCCTGTACGTGTTGACCATTCCCATTTTTATTTGACTGTGTTTGTGACACATCCATGTCACAACTAATGGTGTCTTTTTTCTCACCTTCAGCGTTTGTTTCGCTGTACTCTTGCTCATTGTTTTCATCGCGATTCTCATCACGCCGAACAGGTTGGGGCATTTGCCCAGCTGCTGCTAGAATAATACGCAAGTAGTGTTCAGCATGTTGTAGATAGTTCTCTGACATAACGCGATCGCCAGCTCCTTGTGCATCCCGAGCAAGGCTTATGTACTTGTCGGCAATTTGCTGAGCATTTCCGCGAATCTTAACATCCGGACCGCTACTTTCATAATTCCGAGACAACGGGTTAGGGCCGCGACGATTATTATTATTGTTATTACTATTGTTGTTGTTATTACGACCGCGTGCCCGTCTATTTTGTTGTGGCCTCATCTTTATCCCTTTTGGAGTGTGTGTATGTCTTAAATGACTCTTCATTTGATAGCATTACTTTCTCATAATGCCGATCGTGTTCAAAATACGGTTATCAGGCTATCGACGTTTTATTTTAATAATGATACCTACTGATATTTGATAAAGCATATATTTTTTGAAAATCACAAAAACAGCAGGGAACCCGTAAGCCCAAAAATCCCTATCTCTCTGCTAACTAGCAGGAACCTAGAGAGGTTCACATAAAATGCCAAGTGTTTTTTTTAAAAATAGTCCATATTTCACTAAAAAATAACCATCTTGTGGAAAAAGAATAAAAATAAGAGCACATATATAGCCTCTTTCCTAGCAAACAAACAAACTTTGCCAGAAAAAATAGATATTTCTCTTTTTCCTCTAAAACCATCAATCTCAAAAAAGCTGATATTTCCCACTCTTCACGCACTTAAGCTTAAAAGCACTTGCACCCCACACGTCACTGCGCAAACAGATTCTCATGCAGCATAGCCTCTCTTCTATTCTAAAGCAACCCCCTTAATAACGAAAATTCCCTTAAAAACGAAAATTCTAAGTAACAATTCACGAACGCTTTACAAGACTCTTCATATTCATAGATAGATTAACATGGGGCATTATTCAAGTACTATAACCATCAGCACATCACTCTTCTTACTAAATCCACCCACATCACTGTAAATTTTTGACTCTGTTCCGCAGAATTTACAAGGGAACGGAAGCACAAATTGGTGATAAACTCAGCGTACAAATTCAGTACAGAAACAAAACACAAAAGGCTTTTGAGAAAAAAACGACCAACACGCCCCCAAAAACCTATGAACCAATATAACATAATGCGTTTTTCTCTTTTTGTTATGCTCATTGTAAAAAAAAATTGTGTGCAAAACGCTGTCGTTTAGCACATTTCGCCAAGAGCACCGCTAACAAAGAGACGCTGCTTTTTTTTGCGCCTTTTATCACGCCCAACACTAATAGATCGAAAAATGAAAGATTTTCTTGCTTTCGAACAAAAGTCTAAAGAGTCTGCTTTTGTGTAGCTCTTTTCACCACTCTCCAAAGACAACAGCCATGAAAAGCAAGCAACAACCTTCAGCTTTTGCCTCTTCCTGCATGTATAGTGCTTTATGATATTTTTCAAAAAGCTCAATAAAAAAAGCCGTAGCTTTAAAAGCACAGGCTTTCCACAATGAGATGCTCCGTTTTATCAAACTTATGTAAATATCATCATTTCTGATTAAATATACTGTTGATTTTCTGCTTCTTCGAGGCTGTTTTCACCAAAGTCACGAGATGTTGGACAGAACCTTCCTCTTCACAGGCTGACACGGGTGAAACTCACCACCAAGTTTTTTAATTGATCGCAGCATTGATGTCTCGATCATGATGCGCACCATAATGAGAACATCTCCATTCACACAGATTAAGAGGTAACCTTTCAGCCCTTCCCAAATGGATATTCCTTGAGAGCTGGTATATATTTTCTGATCAAACTTTGCCTCACCTTAAATGTTCGTGTAAACACCTAAAAGTGATTGCGCACCTTACTTTTTTCACCCTCTTTTTCATTGAGAACACAATCCCGTAAGAGAAAATAGTTTCCATCCCCCGGACGGACCATTTTCATACATTTTTTCTTTACAGAATCGGAAAGCGTGTCCCACATTTCACGAATTGCAAAATAGGCTTCACTTTCCAAATGAATACAGCGCTGATAAACTTGCTTTTTCGTATTGGGCATCACTGAAGCAGCAATTTCTTTGCAATACACACGGTGATCAAAGACTGGAATAGCCAATTCAACAGAAACTTGTGGCAGCACGCGCTTGTTGGAAGAAAAATAAGTGACAATTTTTATAACAGTAAAACAAAAAACCAACGCACAAAAGAGCAGCATGCAAACAAAAGCGATCTTACGATATAATTTTTTAAAATAAGCTTTTTGCCTTGCGCGGATTCTTTTTTCCATAAAGACCGTATCCTTTGACTCTCTCAAGATAAGCTTCTACAGCAAAAATGAGTGAAGCATCACTCCACACAATACATGGTGCAACCGCACACTATCAATTTTCTTGTATGAAAACATTCCTTTTCTCTATAGCATTAACGTTTTTATTTTCTTTGTTGTTTGAAACTCTCGTTAGAAATTTTTACGTTCGCTTTATCACTTTATGAAAACTTTATCACTTTATGAAAAGAAGAGAGGAGGCATTATCATAACACTTTATCGATGTAAAATCTTATACAAAGTAATACGACTGATTTTCTGATCAAACTAAATACGCACTGTTGAAATAACCACCGCCATTTTTGCGCGATAGCACCCACGCTTTTATGGCATCCCTCACCCTTCACAAAATCGGAAAAGATTTCTCTCTTCCTTCCACATTGTCTACTTCACAACCAACATAAACACAACAAGAACGAACTATCTTTCTGCTTTTTTACTTTGGATGAAGAGTGAGATTAAAAAGATCAAGCTATTTGATAAATATCAATATAATCTCAGAGAGTTTTTTAAGCAAAAGAATGAGACTTTGTCAGTGATGATAATATCCAGTTGAAATATTTTCTTCGAGAACGTTTTGAAATCCTCTGTGACATCATAAAGAAAATAAAGACTTTTGCATTCTCCAAACCTATCACCATAAAAACAGAAGAACAAAGAGATTCCACTTTATCATGAGGGAAAGCTTCGAAAAATAAAATTAAATGACACCAACGCTCTTTTCCTAATCAAGTCATTATCAAATAATGCATCGTTTTGCATTGTGAATGAGAGCCCCGAATATCGTAAGATTTTTTCTTTAAAATCTGTTCATGATAAATCAAACAAAACTATTCGCTTGCACCTCACAAGGGGAATCCTCAAAAGGGGAACCTCTGTGTGGATGTGGAAAAAATCGTTTAAGAAAGGCATAAATACACCTCTTATAAACCGTCTGAATGCAAAAACAGCCAGCTACCCAAAGGCAGCTGGCAAATAGAATGATGGCAGAGGCTTTTACCTTCATAAACGTGAAAAAGGGTAGTGCAAAATAGATTTTGAGTTATACCCTTTACGAACGGCGTTGTGAAATGAGCTTGAAAGCGTTGAGAGATATTTTTTGAAAGCAAGTATGTGAATGGATAACACTAGAACTTTCTATGTTGCGTGAGAATCCTTCCCCTCATGAGAAAGCGCGATAAACAAAAGAAAGCGTGAGACAATGCGTAATCTTCATTCTTTAAAAATAGGACTCTAGCCACTTTTGAAAGTCATAAAGAAAATTAAAATGAGCTAGCAAAGCTGGCTACAAACCTGAAAAAATTGAAGGGAATTATGGTGATTTATCCACTTTAGCTTATGCATTTTCAACGCTTCAAGAAAAAACATATCAAAGAATGGCTTCCGCAAAAAAACAACGAAAAGCTATGGGACAGCGTACAGATCCTTTTTGTGGCAAAGACAGGCTTAAAGAACGAATATGCCAACGCAAATGTTCAAAGAGTCCTTTCATTAATCAAGCTGAACATCATCTGGTTTATGGTTATGCTGCTCAGCTTAGCCTCATGTTCTTTATTCAAACCTGTACAGACCCTAAACAGCATTAATATTATTGACATCATCCTCTATAGCTCTCAAAATCATCATAAAGATAAAAAAAGATGCGCTTTAATAAGCCCTTGTTCCTCCCAAAATATACAAACAACAATCGCCATTCCAACAGATGCCATTGCAAAATTGAATTATTTTGGGAGAAATTTTTTATTGATTGGTAGCCTCAAAGAGGTTGGCTCCACCAAGGTCACAAGACATTGGCCAAAACTTTCCTTCAAAGAAAGTAAAATAGCCTCATAAAATGGCCTCATAGACAAGCCTAGTTTTATACAGAACATCTTCAGCAGAATGTTTGTATTGCGCGCATGATGCATTATGAGAATATTTTAAATCACGCGTTAATGAACGCTTCATCATATGGCTACTGGATGAAGGTGATCCCTCACATGATCCTATAAAAAACGACGATGCCATTGCAGTAATTGGATCTTCACCATCATTATAATAGGCCTCTAAAAAACCATAATGGTTTGAAGTAAGATGATTTGGATTTGTTTGCGGAGCAGAAGCAATAAAATGAGGATTCTCATTCGGTGGTCCGAAAACAACCTGCCCCTCTTGTAACGTAACGCTTCTTGCTAAACGTATTGATTCTGTAGGGATTAAATCCGCCGCTGCCCATTCTTCCTGCCATGCAAACATATTATAGAGACTCAAGACATTATTGGCTTGAATCATATTATCAGCTTGTAAAGCTGTGACCAGCAATGAAGATGGAATATGATAAAAATTTAATCCTGGAGTAATTTCATAAACCCAGTAATTTATATGAGGATTAGCCACCAGCTGTTGATGCGCCATTCTGTAGAGTGCATCCATACTAGAAGTTGTAGACACATATGCTGAAACCTGTGCCTCAACTGAGGCTCCACTTACATGAAAAAGAATGTCATACACACCATGTTCCCCACCCCAAGAGGCAAAACCTCCGTTGAAAAATATATCCGTTGGAGCGCGCCCATCTAAACGATAGACGACAGTAGGAGGATCAGCATATGTCGGGTGAACAGATGAAAAGAGAGGGAATAAAATTATCAGGAAGATTATTGAGAATATTCTTTTAATCATTCTTTATTCCTTTACCGTAGAATGATACATTTAACCCTGTAATCTTGTGAAAAGATTACAGGGCTGTGATAGCATGAGGATATAAAAACCCCCGTTGTTTTTATTTTAAAACGATAGCGTTTAGTGGCTTTGTAGCTGCTTTGCTATCGTCATCATTATAAGTCAATTCTACTTTTCTATTCAAAATGACCGCGGTTTTAGCTAAATCCAGAATATTTTTTCCAGCCATAGTGTCACAATTCCATTCCCCTTGTTTGACCTCACCTTTATCAGGAATGATGTCATATCTAAACTGGAGGGTACAGGTTGCCCCTGCACTATCGGCTTTAACCCAATTGACATAAGCTGTTTCTGTACGATACTTAGCGTGAGAAAGTCCTGTTGTTAAAACGGTTGCAGCCATAATCAAGAATGTTGTCTTTAAAAAAGTCTTCATAATTCACCTTTAAAAAATTTATTGCGGAATGGACATCAGATGCATAACAATGCAATTGAACGAATATTTTTTTGATTTTCTTTCCCCTTTAAGAGGAGGGTTTTATGCGCTCCAGTCTGAAATAAAGCTGGGACTGTCTAGTGTATCCCCACAACAAAACGGTTCACCCAATTCACATCATAGAATCTATGGGTAAAACCCCATCCTAGGATGAGTCCCCTTTAAAAAAATCACGGGAACAACCGCAACAAAGACAGCACCTAAAGCCTTCACGATGATGCACTCACATAACAAAAGAGTGGATGCATTAATATTTTTTGTATTATTGTCGTGCTTTTGTATTATTATTGTAATTGTATTCGAAATATTCAAATTTTCTTGTGGTTCGTTGACTTTTTCGAAAAGAAAACAGCGATAAATATTTGTAGCTCACCGCTCAGAAAAATACCTTACACTTTTGCATTTTGGCATCAAGCCGCTGTCTAAACGCAAACCAAGATTGGACAGACAACCACTCTGGTTAAGAGAAAAAAGCAAAACTCGTGCAGCGCTCTATTTCCATAAATTCTGGACAAGATAAACAACCATGCTCAGAATAAAATCAACACATAAGAAAATTGCCGTAAATAAAGAGTTTTGGTGTAAAATATTTTCCGTTTTTAAAATGAAACCCAACAAAGTCACAATAAATACATGAACGCGCTTAATTGTGACGCATTCTCAACCCCTGAAGAATAAAATATGAATGGCTATATCCAATTACAGGTTTATAACAAACATCAACCAACTGTGATGTGCTATAAGCTTTGTAGGCCAAATCCACAAGCTCAGGTTTTTCAATATAAAAAACTTTTGCCAAAAAATGTACATTTTCTATCAGCTTGACTTCCAAAACAGAGAGAATATTGGTTCCGTCTGCGTTTTTATAGGGGATTATAGAAATATTATTGATACTTCCTGATTGCACCAATGTTCCTCCGCTTTCTTGACAGTCATCTGCAAAACTCCACAGTCGTGCTGATGCCGGTCCAGTAATGCTCAAGGCTAAAAATATCAAAATTATTTTTTTCATCATAAGGGTACTCCTTCTTATATTTGATTGGTTTTGAAAATGATATGAAAATGCGACAAGTGAACGTATCCTGTTCACAAGCGTAAGAAAGGCTTCTTTAGGTGAGAGAATTCACAAAGGAATGAAGGTGAGAAGGCTCGCCCATCATACATCTAAGCGTGAAATCAAAAAACGGGATTTAAAATCAAATGAAATAACCCCAAATCTTCTTTGCGAAAA
The DNA here is from genome assembly GCF_046245125.2 of Bartonella heixiaziensis. Taxonomy (GTDB): domain Bacteria; phylum Pseudomonadota; class Alphaproteobacteria; order Rhizobiales; family Rhizobiaceae; genus Bartonella; species Bartonella heixiaziensis. Next base: position 1,614,966 of record NZ_CP176404.1, read on the forward strand.
ACACTTCCACAATATTGTATTTTACAGGGGTTAAATCACCGTTCAACTCGAATATACACTGTTCTTCGTGTCTTACTTTTAGCTTTTCATCCAAAAGTATAAACTTTAGAAAAACGAACAAAAAAGTAAAAGAGAAATGAGCTTAAACTGAACAATTTAAATCAGTCATAGCTTTCGCTTAAACAACAAGCCAAGAAAACTTCCAGAAAAAATGCAGCAAATGGTGATGCATTCACTCTCTATTGGCGCATAAACGATAACGCATCAATGCGCTAATACAAGCATGATAAATCTCTTAACGTGTGGTTATAATTTTCCAACTTTTACCATCAGACTGGTACATTAAACTCTGCCCCTTTTTTATTGTCGTCACGCCATTATTGACATGAATAGACGAATTGTAACTCGCTCCATGATCGACAAAAATTGATTTCCACTTAAACGCACCAGGTTTTGGAAAAAAGATATTTTGAGCCCAATGACCATCGTAGGAATGAATAGCAACCAGATCTTCTTTTTTCAATGCGTTAGAAAGTGTCTGCACTCTTATATCTCTCCCATTGATGAGAGGAACTTCAAATGTGTTGGATGGTGCAATCCCATCAAGATTTATAGTATTGGTGCAAGCTTCATCATTACATGTAGTTTGGACAAGACGATGATCATTGCAATTTCCATAGCTATAAGTGCTTTGTGTTGCTTTAACTTTCCCGTCCCCTATCGGATTCGAAAAGATTGAACTTTGTGGACCCATCGCAAAACAAGATGAAAGCTCGTCCGCACCTTGGGAATATTCTTCAACAAAACCTAAAGATGCATAGAGTTTACCAAAGGTATTTGGAACTTCAATAACCCCAACGATCGTTGTTTTCCCATTAAGCAGATCTGTCACAGTGCCCGTAACCAGATTTCCTTTTTTAGAAACATCTATCTTATATTGATGCCCAATTTTCCATGGTACCTTAATATGACATTGCACCCCAGATCCTTCATGGCTGAAAAGATGACAAGGACCACTTTTCCATTTTTTTGTATCCCAGATAGAAAAATTAAAGCTATGAACACCATTGCCATTATTTTGCAACCCAATATATCCAACATGTCCTTGCTGGAAATAAAACTGATTTGCCCAATAATATCTGGACTTTGGTCCACCATCGTTATTTATTTTTTGGAAAAACGTTAATTTATCAAATTCTGAATAAGCAGGCCATGTGTGATTAATAGCTACAATCCCACCAGCAACAACAGCATAGCTTGGTGAACTTATCAGAAATAATGAAAGTGCGTATAATATTTTTTTAAATTTATTATTCATATAATCTCCTATGAATTTTTCTTTTAGATCAACAAAGCAAACAAATAAGAGCAACCTTTATTAAGGTCTGAATCTACAAAAAGAATAAGAAGATTTGCTCTAGGTTTTACTCTGATTTAGAATTGGCGTTCCTTGGTCGGTTCGCACTGTTGCGCCGCTCATACGGTGCTCTTCATAGGCATAATAAGCAAGTTCAGTGTTTTATTTATCTCTTGCCCATCCCGCGCCATAAAATATTTTACCATTCATTTGCAAATTAACGCAAACAAGCATTGGTAGCAGAGAGCTTTCAAAGCGTCCTCCATAGCCTCACAACAGGAGAGAGAACGGCAAAAAAATCATCCCCACAGGTGTTTTAAGTTAATTTTTTTCCCCTATCCCCAACAGTGTTGCTTTTTCTAAAAAGCACTCTATCACCACAATCCAGCGTGATAAGAATGGCTCGTATTTCACCAATTATGGCGCTTTATGAACAACCGGGATCAACCATCCCACGCAAGACAACGACACATTCGTTTAGCGCCCCACCCAAGAGCAAGAGAGACATGAAAAGGAGTAAGAGAAAAAAATGTCTTCATTAATTTTCTGACCATTTTGAAAAGTCAAAACAACTTTACATCAAAATTCTGTTATACTCAAAAAAAGCGTCCATAAAAAAAGCTGCAAAGCGCAGCAACAATTCCCAAGACTACAATCAAGCCAAAATGAGACGAAAAAATCACTGATATTCTTCTCTCATCCGATAGAAAGACATCCCAATACCGGCGATTGTTGCCAAAACCATAACAATAGCGAAAGCCCATTGTACCGGCCCCTGTCCGGTTAAAATCCCCGTTAAACCTGAAAAAGAGCCAATGATTGGTGCCAAAACTTCCATATTCTGCCAAAAGGGCTTTTGAGGTGGCTCTACTTCTTGATAATTGGAAGAAACATAAGCGCCTTTAGCCCATAAACCTGCTTCAGCCGCCCGCCTGTGGACCAGCCCCTGTAAACGTTTTCCTCCCGCCTTGGTCCATTTTTGCAATTCAGCCGGTATCGCCTCATAATCTCCCTTATTGAGCTTTTTTAACAGTGTAGAATTTCTAAAAGCCTCTGCTCCCACATTATAGCAAAAAGACACAAGAGCGGCAAATTGTTCATCGGTTAAAGATCGATCAACCATCTGTTCAACCGTTTGCTCAAATTGTGTGAGATCTTTTTGTAAGAGGGTTTCCGCTTGGGCAGCAGTAATCTGCATTCCTTCCTCTACAACAGGCTCCCCTGCTTGTGCAGTATGCCCATAACCAATTGTCCACACACCAATAGCATCTTGATAAGCTTGCAAGCGGAGCCCCTCCCACTGTTTAATGAGCGCCAACCCCCCTTTTGAGATTTTTCGCATTTTTTAAAACTCCTCAAGTCTTTTTTTCTTCAAAAGTTGGAAATATTAATAAATCAGAAACACCAAATCCTGTATTACCACTTGCAATTCCAGTAGATAAATCAGAATGAAGGCTTATGCCGCCACTTATAATTCTATCAGATGCATGAGATTGAAGTCTTATATCACTGCCAGCAGTGATGAATTTATCGCCTTCCTTACCACTTTGACCCTTTTGACTGTCCTGTTTGTGTTTAGCATTCTCAGGATTTTGCAAAATCCTTTTCAATTGTTGTTCTAACGCATCCATACGCTTTGTCAGTTGTGTAGTTTCTTTGCTCTGTTTTTTATCCAAACGCTCGATATCTTGACGCATTTGATTCAACAGAGCATTCAAAGGCGCATGTCCCATTCTTCCGCTCGCGTAAAGAACCACGCGAATACGTTCAGGATCATCAATGTCAGAGATAGAAAATGGAAAAAGTGCCATTGTATGACCTCATTGGGATACGAATAAAAAGCAAGCGACCTCCGCTAGTTTGGCGTATTTTTGAACACGCCCACATCAAGGATGTTTATAATTGACGGAAAGGGAGCAACTATCAGCACAAATGATGTCTTTCAATCTTTCAACCAAAAGACTACCTTCTACCCAGTTTACACCCTCATCGACGTAAGCATTTTCTGATAAAATGAACGACCAATCATAAATCAAACACAGAGAAGAAAAGAAAGCTGTGATCTCTTTTTAGAGGCTAGCCTTTTCTCCCTTTGAAAGCCCATTTTGTCATCATCGACATGCAAGACTTTTGTTGTTACATTGACAAAAACAAACTTCAGATTCAAACAACGCTTTGCACATTTTTTCAGTGCCGTAAAAAGATTCAGCTTTCATGTTTTTACAGCATAAACAATTACAGCAGCGTAAGGATTCATAAGGTGAACTTTCGGTGATTTTGGATGTAAACTGGAATCCTTTGAATCTTGCAAATTGGGGACATTAAATGTTGTATGCCCATCCCCCATTCCCCATATAACCCCCATACCAAGTGCATAAAAGAGATCTTCATATTTCTCTCGCGAATACTCTTCACCATTACACCAAAGCCAACCTTCAGGTATAAGGTTCATAGTAAACATGCCAATAAAGCCTGTCGGAAAACTTTGAGAAATTTCAAGGATTTTTAGTGTAGGATTGGTTAAAAACCAACCATCTAGATTTTTTCCAGCAATACCACGAGAATAGACCAGCTCATAAAGACCACCCGTTTGCATTTCGCTACCCGTTAAAGGCTTTATTCCATCCGTAGTTATCTTATAAACGGGCTGTGCTGTTAATTGGTTTAACGCCACAGTTGTTTTTCCTTTATTCACCCCTTCTGCTTTAAATCGGATAACAATACCGTCCGTATAAGATGCGATGGGAGACTTTGTGGTCAAACGAATGGATGTTGTATTGTCATACTCTCTGATGGTAAACCGTGTCTCGACCACCCCACCACTATCTAATACATATTCTTTGATGCGTTGCATCATCGCACGAGCACTATCATTCACTGTACTTGGTGGCTGTCCTTCTGCCCAGTTGATTATCTCATCGGCATAAGCATTTTCGGATGCTATAAGTGACCAATCATAAATCGAACTCATAGAAGATATCCTTTTTGCAAAAAGTGAAGACGAGCAAAAAGAGAAGAAAAGAAAGAAAAGATTCTCTTTTTAGGTGTTTTAATTTTCTCCATTTGAAAGCCAATTTTGTCATAATCCACATGCAAAAGTTTTGTTTTTGCATTGACATAGACAGCATCAGGATTCAAACGCAGCACCTCTTGAGCAAGAACACCACGATAGCGTTGCGGATCTCCCTTATAATTAAACACATAAAGCGGATAGCCGTTTTTTTGGCCCATAGGGACAATATTTTCTTTCGCTCTCACATCAGAAAGCCCAAAAAGTCCTCCCACCAATCCAAGCACTTGTTGTGCATCACGTAACGGATCTTTTGTGATAGAAGGCATTGTTGTGGACTGTCCTGATTTGGTCCCATAATTTCCAGCGGCTTGTGTTCCCATTTGCAGCAACTGTGCCAACCGGTTCCACCCTTGATTATCTTGTTCGGTCCATTTTTGGCGTTCCGCATCCAAGACATTTTGGCGGTTTGCATCTTGGATCATCCCACCTTTTAAAGCATTGCTTTGCGCATTACTTTGTCCTTGAAAATAACTGTTGGCAGCATTGATCTGATCAACCAATGAACGATCAATCATCTGATTAGCATTCATCATATTTTTGACATCTTGATTATACTGCTGCGCAGTCGCATTTGTTGCCAAAGCCCCCAGCTCATCGGCAAGCACCCCTGTATGCGCCCCAGATCCGTAGCGCCCAGCTCCCGACATCGATTGATTAATGGCATCAGAAGTTTTATTGAGTGCATTTTGCAACGCAGCATTAAATTTAACGTTGCCTCCAATTGTGTTTCCTTTTGCCATATTAAAGAGATTATTGGCGCTTTGTGTTGGACCATTAAACCACTGTGTAAGAGCTGGATTGTTATACTGATCAGCAGCCTTTTCTAGTCCTGTGAGCGCATTGTTTGTCATATTGCCAAGCCCAGCAATGCGCTCCCCTTGATAAACATTCCCACCAATGCCTTTATTATAAAGATTAAGTGCTTGAGAGCTGGCTTTTTTAAGGATCTCTTCCGCCCAAGCGGGTGGTGCATTTGTCTGTGTTGTTGTTTGCACTTGAGGTGTTACTTTTTTTCTCATGGAACCAAAGCCTTTCTATAATGAATAAGATGACGAGAATATCCATGGTGGCTAAGCATTTTAGCCCATCCAGACCTTCCAAACATTTGCATTTCCTCAGCATTGATTGACCGCGCCCATTGTTCGACTTTCTCAATCAATTTGACCAATTCCTGTCCTCCCTCTCCAGCAAGATCTGAGAGGACAACATATTTTTTTCCCGTCTTGGTTATTTCAATTTTAGTAATTGCGAAGGCGCTAAATTGGGTTTCATTTTTTAAGATCAGCCACAATTGTGCTTGTCCGGCAGCGATTTCTTCAGCAATTGTTGCCAAGCACACATCATCGGGAAATCGCTTAGCATATTTTTGCAAAGCGGCATTTATGTCCTCTTGATAGGGCGCTATTTTTTCCCACGACCATCTCTCTGTGAGATGCGCAGAATAAAGATTTTGGCTGTCTTTTTTTTGTGTCATGATTTTGGCTGCTTCAGCTTTCTAGCAATGAACCCTATGACCGGATTTTTTGACATGCCTACTGCACTTTGGTCCAGCCAATTTGGCTTGGGCGCTCCCCCTTGAGAGAACAATGGAATCCACAAGCTTTTCAATGCTTTGAGAACCACTGCTTCATATGTGCAAAGATATTATCTATCGCATCTATGAGTCGTGCAAAATCAAGGATAAGTAAAAAGAGAAAGAATACTATCCACTTCATAAGGCGTGACATAACTTTCACACTTTGATAAGTAATAATTATCTCTTGAAGCATTTCTTTTTCTGCTTCCGTAAGTTCTGTATGTCTTTCAGTTTTTTTTCTGACCATGTTTTCATCTACACAAGCATTCACCTTGTTTTTTCATGTTTTAAGATGTCTCTCGCTAAATTTGTACAGATTACAGTGATGTCTTGCACATTTAAATAAGTTGCCAACCTGCGCGTATAGAAAGTACTCACATTGCTTTTTGTTATAGCGATCACGGTTCGCCACACCCTTCTACTACAGCTGAGCATAAGTTCACCACATGCTTCCTTTATTACAGCTGAGCATGTCCACCGCATACTTCCTTTATTACAGTCTGGCATGCTCACCGCATGCCAGCAGGCTTAAACTCAACATCAAATCCTGTCACATGCGACCAATTCACCCCCTCAGGGATGCGTAATTTAAAGCGATAAAACCGCGCTCTTGCACGAGAATGAATTTGCCCAGTATTATGAGAAGGTTTTTTTTCCGGCAACCAAACAGTTTTCTCTTCAAGCGATTGACGCAAACGCATTCCCACAGACAAATAGAACTCTCCACTATTGACCTGAGGCATAATATTTTTCACCCGCGTCATCATGCCATTAGTCTGCCCCATTTCCTGTGAGGTCACAACACAAGCCATCGGTTGCCCAGAAAATGCACCAAGCCTCCCCTGATGATCAAATGCTCCAAGAACAGGCGATTCATTTTGCCAAACCTTACTGTCGAGAGAAAAAGACAAACCATCAACGCTCTCTGAAATCCGATCAAGTCCTTCCAAAGTAGTCCCTGCTAAGAAAATCGGCAGGATCATTTTGATGTTCACAGCCGCTTTGGTCCATTTTTGCAATCCCCAATCATAAATAAGCAAAGTACGTTCTTGGGTTTTACCACCATCATCAACCATCCAATAAACGCGATTATAAACACCATCGATAGCGGAAGAGAGATTGGTTAAATTATTATGATTGGTTTTTGTCGTTATCGTTCGATCAATTTTTTCGAAGCCAATCGGTATAATCTGCCCCTCATGGGTCATCTGATAAAATCCACCTTCATCGGAAAAGAAAGCACAATCGCCACGACAAACGATAGAGTCAGCATTTTTTACACCACGTTTATCGTGGATTTTTTGGAAACTGAAAATAATCTTAGAGCCAGGGATAAAGGACCCAGCATAGATAGCAGAACGCATAAAGATGATTGGATTTGTTGTTTCCGTTGCCCCTTGCACGAATCCACCATCGGGGAAATCTTGATAATCGCAACTTTTTTGTCCAACAGTCCAGAATTCAGCATCGTTCAAACCCGACCAATGGACGCGCCGTGGATGCTCTGTCAATTTCATCAGACAGACAAAGTCGCCCCACACCCGCACAATACCAGCTTGTGGTGGATTTCCCTTTAAGTTTCTAAATCTGTTATCATGATTAATATCGATGACTTGTGGCTTATCATTCGCGTTCACAGCAATGACATAATCACCAAACAAAGCGAAAGACCAAGGGGCATCGACATTAGCAAAATAGGATTTTCCATTTCGGCTAATATCCTCCCACTTGAGTGTTATATTATTGAGAAGGTAGATTTTTTTTTCTGTTCCAACAATAATGGAAACACCAGATTTTGTTTTAACAGCAATTGCACCCAAAATAGGGGCAGGACAAGGCGCTGTCAAAGGGGTAAAGCTTGGCATAGGGATATAAAACCCATCAGCAGGCAACACATTAACAAGCTCATCGGTAAAGATCCCATTGATGTCAGCAACATCAGGCCGATAATCAGCGACTGGAAAAAAAGTCATTGAAAACCCCATTAGAAGAATATTTTGCAGTGCCTTTTCCGTGCGATATTTCAAATCACCAAGGCTTATTTTATTTTCAAAAAGCAAGAGCGCCTAAGCAGCTAAAGCCCCTAAAAGGAGGATAAAGCTCAAAGCGCTATAGGGTATAAGCCCCACCAGCTAGTAAGAGGATGATCAATCCATATTGCCATCAACATTCCTGTTGGCAACATCAACGCCAATCACTCACATCATGAAGCAGCAATTGAGAAAAAGCTCTTTAAAACTTCATAGGAAGAATATTTGAAGCGCCTTTTCGGCGTGATGTTTCCGCATGCAAGACCTGAAGCTGTTCTTGAAAATCATTGAAAGAAACAGCAGCATATTCAGGATCTTTGAGAATATTTTTATAGAGCTCGTATTTTGCACGCGCTTTAATAAGGTCAAATGCATGAATGAACCAAGGATTATCCTCTTGCATACCCATTCCCTCTCCAAAATACGCGCGCGCATAAGAAAGACGCACGGTCTCCACATTTGCAGGCGTTGGGAAGAGTCCTATTTTTTGCTCAGAACAGGTATAAAAGACCGGAGTTTCTAAAGGAGGTTGCGTTCCATATTGTTTTTGCAACGCCTCAGAGGGTTTAAAGAACAATTGTTTTTGCGTTGGTGCATATGTCCCTAAAAACACAGACTCGAGTATCATTCCAGGATACATAAAGAAACCATCCTCTTGCTCATACCATGTTTTTCTTGGCTTTGTTTTAAATGTCACTATTCTTTTTTCATTGAAGAAGAAAGGTTCTCGTTCACACAAACGCAAAGCAGTAAAAATGGAATCTTGAATTTGAACGGAATATTCCGCTGTTGTATCGTCAATTTCATCTTGAATAAGCGTGACCATATGATCAAAAGTTTGAGAATGGTCTAAATCTATGCAATCCTGATGATTGGAATCGGCAGGCGAAACAGTCATGAGCAGTAATAATCCTTTTGCGTGTGAGGCATTTTAGTTCTCCCACCTATAGAATGTTCTAGCGGGAGAGAATATTTTGCAAGCTTTCAAATAGCGTTGTTAGGTAAACGCTCCAGAAGTTCAGGTCATGCGTATATCAAAATCCTGAGCCCCTTTGGATGCTAAAGGGAATTCTCCCCCCAACGAGGGCGTTTTGTTGGGAGGAACATTTTGCAAACTTTCAAGCCGCGTTTTTAAGGCAGCGTCCTTAAGCAGGCGCTCCATAAGTTGGGATCACGATTGTACCGAAATCCTGAGCCCCTTGCGTACTTCCTGGTAAATTGTAGCAAGTTTTTTTCATACCGATAATGGTTTTAGCCGCCACACCAAATTCGCGTTCGTAATCGAAGAGCTCTTCGACCAATTTATAGCGCGTTGCACCACGATCTTTGCCAAAAGCAATGACTGCACTTTGTGCTCCAAGCAGAACAGCACGGCGCACATTTGGTACAGCTTTTCCTGTTGTGCCTGACTCGACACCTTCAGTAATATGTTCAGCTTCCCGCAAGACAACGCCATTATACATGCCCAAAGAACCATCATAGAGAGGGTTTTTGAGACGGCTTCCATTATAGATTGCCTTCGTAATGTCAAGCCACTGTCCCGCATCTGTATTGGTGCGCAATTGCGTCACTTGTGTTGGATGAAGATAAAGCACATAGACATTTTCGCCTTCAACGCGTACTGGTCTAATTTTTGGATTTGCCAATTTAGCGCGTTCAACAGCTTTATCGATCAGCTTGAGATCAAAAACATCGCTTTCTTTTAAATCTTCATCTTTTGTTTTTCCATTAGGGCGCACAACACGTTTATCGGTTGGTGCAGTTGGTGCATTAAATCCGTAATGAACGGGTTTAAGGGTAATCGTGCGTCCTTCAAAGTTGATTGTTTTTGCGGTATAGCCACAAACTTGAATGAAGAACATCATGCTAAGACGATCAGCATACCAATCAACCAAGCCATTTTTGGCTTCGGTACGCAAATCATGGAGAATGCGTTGCTGATCAATAGTGCCTTCATTTTTGACACGCACAGCGTGAACGAGCTCGTTAATAGCCAAGCGGTCATTGAGAAATTGCAGGGCTTCTTCATTGCCTTCAAGCGCCTGTCCTTCACTCACCCCATCGCCGAGCAACTGCACGCGCAAGCCAAAGCTAATAGCATCCCCACTTGCTTTATTGGTTTCATCTTTTAATTGTACGATACTGTTGGAATCATTTCCAATCAACGGAGCAATAGGGATTGCTTTTGAAACTTCTTGGTTTAGTAATTTAGACCATGTGCGCACAGCCATTGGGTCATTGAGTCCGATATAAGTTACGGTCATTTTATCCTCTTAACGATTATTGACATAAAAAACCCGGCAAAGCGCCGGTTGTTAATACTCCACATCTCTTCATTTTGCAGACGGTGAATTGGTTATTGTGACTTCTGTTTATTGATAACTTTTGCCTCCCCCTTTGAGACTCCCCCACAAATCCCCCTCGTGAAAGTTTCCACACAACAGACATTCCCTTCCAAAGGGCTCCACACCACACTTAACCCTAGAGGTTTTCTCTCGTGTCTTCCTGCTTTAAGAAAGGATCTCAACTGCATGTCTATTTTAGAGCTCCCCCCCTCCCATTAAACGGTTAAACGCAGCTTTGTTTTTGGGATCGTTAACCCACGTGCTAAATTCTGCCTCCGACATTTTGTCGAGCATATCCAAAGAAATAGGCCCCCCAGGCGTTAAGCCGTTATAAGCAGCAAGTGTGCGAGCAGAATTATGCCTTTCTTGCAAATTTTCAAAAGTATTACTTTGACCGTTTGTATAGCCAATTTTTTGTGCAATATCGTAGATCACTTCAGCAGGGTTTTGATTTTTTTGCGCACAATCGCGCAAAATCTGCTTCAATTCATTGCCAATCACTTCATCAACGACTTTTGGATCGGCCATTTCGGGATAGAGCGAAGCAACAGCAGCCAATTGTTTAGCACGCGTATCATAAATAAAATCAGCCGCTTGATCAAAGTCGTGATGCTTTTGTTTAACAGTACTCACAGAATGCTGATAAAAAGAATACAACTGTTCTGCTTCAGGGACAGTAGGCTGTTGCTTGGCATGCAACAATCCCTGCTGATGGAGTGTTTTTCCCAACCATTGCATATAACCCATAAAATCTTTTTGCGGATCTGGCGGGGCATCATCCCTTGCCACACCCTCAACCTCTTGTGATCGCGCTCCCCCTGCTGATGCACCACCGTCTGATACGCCTTGCTGATACCCTCCGATATTTCCTTCAAGCGTTTTTGCTTTTTCTCCGCCTCCAATTTCAGTATTTTCCACCGCTTGAGGCGTGGAAAGAAAATCCTGATTCAATTGATTTCGTTCGGCAGGCGTTAAGTGTTCTTGATCCATACGGGTATACCTTCTCTTTTTCGAACAATAAGATGATATTTTTTCCAATAAAGCCGTTTATCTTTGCGTATTTACCATCTGCAAAATCGACTGCATCATACGCTCTGCTCCAGCAACACCACTTTGTTGGGAAGCATTTTGCTCCTCCTCAAGCGCGCTTTGTTTTTGCGCTTTGATAGCGATTTTATGGATAAGCGATGCTGGCAAAGGCGAATAGCGCAAGAGATCAAGCATAATCTCTGGTGTTGTAAAATTCTGCATCAAAGGCAACAATTGCATAATAACCGCAAATGTACGCTCTTTTTCATTGAGGCTTGTTGGTGCATCATCGACGACAATATCATATTCCAAACTGGTGATCATTTCCCGTGTTAAGGGGACATACTGAGCATTTTCATCACCCGCAATGCGCACCAAACGCCCATCGGAGAGATAATTTTGAATAAGATAGAGAATAATTTTTCCCTGTCGTTGCCGATAACGACGTAACCCATCAAAGAAAGAAGCCAACAAATTGAGTGAAGATTGGCGGCGTTGTTGTTCCAAAATCCCAGGTTGGTTCACCGCCCGTGTTCCAACAAATTCAGAAGACAAGCCTGTCACTTGTTCGATTGCACTCTTTGCCTCATTAAACAATTGGAAAAACCCTTGCGGGAATTGCGCAACCGGTTTAGGCTGGATTCTTCCTCCAGAAACCGCACCACTTTTCAACCAAGTAATACTATCAGCCCTCGCCCAACTTTCCACAGCTTGGCGATCATCGTCAAAAGCATCACGTTCCGCCATAATCCCACCTTTTGACTGACTATTGAGCAGGTGCATAATTTGACTAAAATACTTATTCGCCCATCGTTGCGGATCTTTTGTTGGCTTAACAATGCCATAAAACTGTCTGCTTAACTTATCAAAAGTACCGGTAATACACTCCCACCCCAATTGATTAGGTGGCACCAAAGGCTTATCAGGAGTGTCGAGCAATTTTTTTCCCAAAAAGGCACGTTTGACAATTTTTCTGGTCAATCTTGTTGCTTGGATGGTAGGAAACTCTTTACATAAGCTTTGAAACTCTGACTCAGAATAATCGGTAAACTTTCCAGTGAGCGGATCAAGGACTTTATAAACAACCTCGCGTTCGAACCAGCGGCATTCAGCCAAAGTAACCATTTTAGGGCTTTGAAAACTGCTCCCCTCATCATCATTTGCGCCATAGCTTTGCGTATCACCATTACTCATTTGATGCAAAACACTATGATTTTTAACCCAATCCGCATTAAGATCATCCCAATGGACATGAGGAAACATTTCCTGAGCAACCGCCAGAGGTTTTTCATCAATATACCACACACGCTGCGCATCGATAAGATTAGGTTTCACAGCACTAGCATCCCAAACCATTTTCATCGGGTCTAATCGTGCAATAACAGGCTTTCCTTGTGGATCTTCTTCATAATCAAGGCGTGTATCTGTCCATCCCATTCCGCAAATAATGGCATCTTGAAAGGCATCAGAATCCTCATACTCACCATCAGCTTCATCGCGAAACCATTCAGCCGCTCCAGTGAGGATTTCATTGGCAAAAGCCGCACCTTCTTGGCGTGGAATAAATTGCACTTGTCGTTTATTATTGCGCTCCGCCCCAATCACAGCATTAATCAAAGGCGCAATACGATTAAAGGTCATAACCGGTCTATTTTGTTCACGCAACACGGCAAGATCTTGCTCATTCCATTGCCGCCCATTATAAAAATCATAATCTTCTTGAGCATTTTTTCGCCATTGCTCAACATGGGCAATATCATCCTGATACCAGCCAACGAGTTTTTTAAAGAGCGCTTGATGTTCAAGCGGCTCTAAAGGATCAAAAGAATTGGTAGAAATATTCATTAAAAAGCCATCCATGAAGTTTGAGAATGGTGAGAAGAACGATAGGTCTTTTTTTGCAGGCGCACATTGGGTTGTTCATAAGCCACACACATGAGTCCGAAACTATCGGCACCATGGCTTGCCCAATCATGTTCAGCACCCAAACCAATATTGCGTTGTTCGTCTCGTTTTTCGTGGTACCAAGCAAGCGCTTTTCGCCCCGCACCTGTTGTATCCCGATTAAACCATATGGCAGGAAACAAGCGCCTTACGGCTTCGATGCGCATTTTAACCGCTCCCAGCCCTTGATTGGGGATCACTTTGGTTTGAAACCCAGCCTGCTGGAGAGCGCTTTCAAAGCTCACATTATAAACCCGATCTTTAGTAGCGCCATCATGGGGCAAGACCATTAATGCCTTGTCATATCCCCTTTGAAACACCCACCCCACATGCTCTGAGAGAGGCTGTCCTTGTGCTTCATAATAATCAAGCACGCGAATTTCACGCCCGACAAATTGCGCCACCCACAAAGCGGTAGCATCAGCCCTTGCCCCTGTTCCCCCGATATCCCAAAAGATTTTGACCTGCATCAGCGGATCACGCGGAACAGTGGTAATGCGCCCCTCCTGTTCAGCTTGCAATAGTGCTTTTTGGTAATAAGCACCTTGAACAGCTTGCATATATTCGCCTTCCCAAATATGATTATACTGTTCAGGTCTTTGTGCTAAATCCGCTTTTCGATCTCGATTGAGTTTTTCAGGAAATTGAGGATTATCGCGCCAATTAATTTCCACCCCTTTGATATTGGGATCATCGACATTTCGGAAACGTTTTTCCACGGGCGCATTTTCACGACAAGGGTTCCATGTTACCCATAATTCGGCATTCCAATCTTTTCCTTCTTCACGCAGCGTTGGAATGAGTGTTTGCCAAGCGGTTTCGGTCACAGGCTCCGCTTCATCCACCCAGCAGAGAAAAACCCTCCCCATTGATTTAATACTTGCAATATTACGATCAAGACCAGCAAAAACATAGACAATACGTCCATCTTTTGACTTAATATATTTATCACCCACCTCATAATAATCCTGTAGGAAAGGATAAGCCTCGATTGCGCGTTTAATTTCCTCCAACGAACTTTCATTGAGCGAATTTTGAAATTGCCGTGCACACAGAATAATGCCGCGTTCTCCAGCCTTTCCATGCCGATATCCGATCACAGCAGACATAAGAGCAAAAGAACGTGTTTTCCCAGACCCACGTCCTCCCCAAGCAGCACGCACATCGGCCTTTCCAGTAAAAACAGGAAGTAGCTTTGGAATAAGAGCAATTTGCGCCGTTGTCATGAATCCCCAAACACGATCCTTCTCAAAAACCACGCCACTCAGGCTCTACAGTCCTCAGGTTTGATATCCCCTCAAGCACCATATCTTTTAAAACCAAGGGCACAATCTCAACAGGTAAGATGCTTTTAACCGCCTCTCTCCTCCCCTCTCCAATCACTTGCAGAGCCAAAACCTTTGCAAGTGCCACAAAACAGAAACAGGCAGCACACACATCAACCTTTCCCCAAAAAAGGTTTAATTTTGGAAGAAAAACAATCTAAACGATCATCTTTGCAAGATCTCATGGGTTAGATATCTTGATTAAATAAAGAGAGTTCCCTCTAGTCCTTGCTTTTAGGTGCTTTCTTCAAAAAATCCGTTTAACCCCTTTTGCATAACCACCCCACACATTGCCACATGAAGTAGATCATCACCCCCGACAAAAGGCTCGAAAACATCCCATGAAAATTTAGCTTACACCCTTTAAGAGCATCAACAATCACCAAAAGTTACAGCACATATCTCAGATACCATAGTTTCCAGATATCACACCTTACAAGCAAATCTCTTAGAAACTAAGAAATCAAAGCTTCACATCACCTTAGGAAAAAACGCCTCTCAAATAACACGCCCTTCAGGTTTCACTCCCCTCAGATTTCGCACCCTCATCAGACTTCACATCCTTTGAAACCACCGGTACAATCTCAACACGCGAAATTGTTTTAACAGCTTTTCCCCCCTCTCCAGTCACTTGCAAAGGCAAAACTTTTGCAAGAAGTGAAAAAAAGGGCACAGGATTATTCAGTGCATGATATTGAAGGTAAGATACCAACCCATCCTCACCATAGTGATACCCAGCCTGTTCAGCCGCTGTAAGAAGGGCTTCATTAAAACGTCTTGTTGTTTTATTCAGCGCACCTTTTGGGCGCCCTCTTCGACGTAAGGGAAGACAATGTTCCTCTGTCACCATTACATTCTCTCAAACGAAGTATAAAGTAATTTTTTATAAAGAAATCAGTTGATAAAGTGAAAAAAAGCAAGATCACTTAACAAAATTGCGCCCCACTTAAAAAGCAGCATACAATAGGATGGTTTAGGTAATTTCTACTCGAATACCTTCCTTATCTTGTAAGGAACTTTCTATAATGTACCCAAAAACTCTACCTGCATATTATATCAGAAGGACCAACCTCATAATACCATGACCGTCTTTACCATAATGATAAAGACTGCCGATAAGCAGTACGGAGGTTGAGCCTTCTGACACAATACACAAATAGAGCTTTCAGATATATTATAGAAAGTGCCTCACAAGATAAGGAAGGAATTCCAGTAAAAATTACCTAAGCCATCCCCTCTCCAGAGGAATATCTCCCCTAGAAATGTTTTTCACTGCTCACACAATGAAATTCCAAAAAACGAAAAGCACACAAACTTGGAAAATCTCAAATCTGAAACATTCCCTCTAATCTACGCACTTCTCTTTAGGTTATTTTTAATTATCTTCCACCGGTTCAAGGCTCAATTTCCGCCTTACCGGTTTAATTTCCAAGCTTAATTATTTGGCTTACTTTTCAATCTATTTATCGTCGCCGCCACCTGATTTCACACGTTTCAACACATATCTCCACGCATTCATTTGAACTTATCATTTGGCTTATTTATCGAGCACTCTCTTTACCAAGACTCTTCTTTTTCTATTATTATCGTTCTATTATTCTTGGATTTCCCAGCGTGATTTTGCTGGCTTGGTAAAAACGCGCAATTCGAATTATGTAACTATGATATCTGTTTAGATTCACCTTGTCAAGTTTTTTATGTTCTCATTATCATTTCTTGTCTATCACTCTCTCTTATGAGAGTTTTTAATCTTCAGGCAAAAATTCCAACCGATCACCTTGTTTTGTAATTTTCACCGTTGATTCATCGTGAATTTTTCCAAATAAGATGTTTTCTGCCAGTGGGTCTTGAATTTCTTTTTGGATAATCCGTTTAAGCGGACGTGCACCATAGAGGGGATCATAGCCTTTATCGGCAAGAAATTTCCTCACCTCTGGCTCGATTTGCAAAGTTATTTTGCGTTCATTGAGCAAATTTTGCAAATGTTCTATCTGAATATCGACGATCGCTTCCATATCGTGGCGTTGCAATCGTTGAAAAAGAATAATCTCATCAATACGGTTTAAAAATTCAGGGCGAAAAGCCGCTTTGACGACATTCATGACATCATTTTTTGCCTGATCGGTTGTTTGTCCTTCAGGCAAAGCGGTTAAAAATTCAGCGCCAAGATTAGAAGTCATAATCAGCAAGGTATTACGAAAATCAACGGTACGTCCTTGACTATCGGTCAAACGTCCCTCATCGAGCACTTGCAACAAGAGATTAAAAATATCAGGATGTGCTTTTTCAATTTCGTCGAACAGAATGACCTGATAAGGTCTTCTTCGTACGGCTTCGGTCAGCACGCCTCCCTCTTCATATCCAACATATCCAGGCGGCGCCCCAATCAGCCGCGCCCCAGCATGCTTTTCCATATATTCAGACATATCGATGCGCAACATGGCATTGGAGTCTTGGAAAAGAAAAGCGGCCAGAGCTTTGGTTAATTCGGTTTTTCCCACACCAGTAGGACCCAAAAACATGAAAGAGCCAAGCGGGCGATTGGGATCTTGCAACCCTGCGCGCGCACGGCGTACAGCGCGAGAAACAGCTTGAACAGCTTCGCCTTGACCAATCACACGTTTGCTAATTTCATCTTCCATCCGCAACAGCGCCTCCCGTTCTGCCTCCAGCATTCGATCAACAGGAATACCGGTCCAGCGTGAAACAATCCGTGCCACATGTTCAGCAGTGACCGTTTCTTCAACGAGATGATTTTGTTGGTCATCATTTTCAGCGATGCTCAATTGTTTTTCGAGTTCAGGGATAACGCTATAAGCGAGCTCTCCAGCTTTTTGGAATTGTCCATCACGCTGTGCAATAGCCAAAGCATTACGGGCTTCTTCGAGTTGTTTTTTCAAATCAGCAGCATGCCCTAATTTTTGTTTCTCAGCCTGCCAAGCCGTTGTCATCTCAGCGGACTGTTGTTCCAATGTTTTCAGTTCTTCCTGCACGCTTTGCAAACGTTCTTTTGCTGTTGGCTCCACGTCAGTTTTCAAAGCTTCACGTTCAATCTTCAATTGTAAAATACGCCGATCAAGTGCATCAAGTTCTTCCGGCTTTGAATCGACCTGCATCCGCAACCGTGCCGCCGCTTCATCGATAAGATCAATAGCTTTATCAGGCAAAAAACGATCCGTAATATAGCGGTTAGACAACCGTGCCGCCGCGATCAGTGCACTATCTGCCAAGCGCACTTTGTGATGTTGTTCATATTTTTCTTTAAGACCGCGCAAAATAGAGATAGTATCCTCTAAAGAAGGTTCAGGCACAAAGACAGGCTGAAAGCGGCGTGCAAGAGCAGCATCTTTTTCAACATATTTTCGATATTCATCCAAAGTCGTAGCCCCCACACAGTGGAGTTCTCCGCGTGCGAGAGCAGGTTTTAACAAGTTGGAAGCATCCATAGGCCCATCGGATTTTCCTGCCCCCACGAGATTATGCAATTCATCGATAAACAAAATGATCTGACCATTTTCAGCTTGCACCTCTGCCAGCACCGCTTTGAGGCGCTCTTCGAATTCCCCACGATACTTTGCACCAGCGATAAGTGCTCCCATATCGAGCGCATAAAGCTGTTTATCACGCAAAGTTTCAGGCACATCGCCATTAACAATGCGCAATGCCAACCCTTCCACAATAGCTGTTTTCCCCACCCCAGGCTCCCCAATCAACACAGGATTATTTTTCGTCCGCCGTGAAAGCACCTGAATAGTGCGGCGGATTTCCTCTTCCCGCCCAATAACAGGATCAAGTTTTCCTTCGCGAGCATCTTTTGTCAAATCACGAGCATATTTTTGCAGAGCATCATATTGGCTTTCGGCATGGGGGCTTGTTGCTGTTTTTCCCTTTCGCAAATCATTAATAGCCTGATTAAGCGCTTGCGCTGTCAACCCTCCACTTGTGAGAACATCAGTGGTTTTTGCGGTCTTTTCCATGATCAATGCTTGCAACACACGCTCCACAGTCACAAATTGATCACCGGCTTTTTTCGCCAGATCTTCAGCCATATTAAAGACTTTTGCCAACGGCTGAGACAAATAGAGCTGTCCATTCCCCCCTTGCACTTTTGGCAAAGCATCAAGTGCTTCGTTAAGCGCCTTTCGAATAAGAGTAAGATCACCACCCGCTTTTTGGATCAGTGATGCCGCCAACCCTTGAGAATCATCTAACAGCACTTTCAACAGATGCTCCGGCATAAATTGCTGATGATCAGAAGAGAGGGCACTATTTTGTGCTGATTGTAAAAAACCTTGCAACCGTTCGCTATATTTTTCCAAGTTCATTTTTTTTCCTTAAATCTCAAGCCACCGCCGCACTTTAAACTCCCCCAACATTCCACAAAAGAGGCATCTTCAAAAGACCGACCAACCCTCACCAAACACCGCAAATGATGCCGCATGAAGAAGGACCGTAGTGCTAAAAAGAATATGGGTTTTTATAGGACACATAACAAGAGGGGGAGAAACACGAGATCATTTTTCAATGAAAATGGAAACTTTTGTATAAAACAAAAACGCCTTCATTATTAAAAAATGCAAAACTGTTTAAGAGTGACATTTGACCAACAAAAAATACTGTGTGCAAACACATCTTTTTCTCGTTTTACACAGCATAGCGTTTACAACACAGATTTACAACAAAATGAAGCATTCATAATATGTATCTTAACAAAATGTTAAATATTATGTTTTTAATTTCCGTGTCCTTTCATGAGCTTTAGTTAATAATTACAGGAGGTTAAGTATGAGTCATCGCGTAAAAAAGATCTTATTCATTCTTTTATTTTTTCTCATAAGTAAACCAAGTTATGCTGTTTTTGCTGGTAAAGTTATCACGATGCAACATGAATGGCCTCACAACATGTCATTTGATACATTTTCTTTTTTTCAGCAAATAACTTATGATGGTGGACCTAATTCCATCTATTTCTGGGGAAACGAATTTCAATTCAAAAATGGAAAAAGTGGCTATATTGGTTTATTCAACAGAGGCACCCGCACCATTCACTTTTCTATCCGGAATGCCACGGGATGGAAGAGTGAGAAATGTAAACATTTTACCCATGAGGGCTCAGGAGTGCGCTGTGAGATTAAATTTCCTTGGCAAATTGGACATCGATACAGATTGGATGTTTCCAAGAATGGAAATCTGGTTACAGGAACAATAATTGACCTTATAGCTGGTAAAGCAACAACAATCGGTGTCATCGAAATTCCAAATACATTTGGCAAACTCCATAAATCTTCGAGTTTTGTTGAAGACCATTCTCGTTGGAAGAGGCATCTTTCCTCCTGTTATGTGTTAAGTCCACAAAGTTCCACCTTTTTCAGCCCTATAGCTGATTACAAATACCAAGCGTTCATAAATGCCTCTGCTGAAGGGCACTGTAAAGATCCTTACGTCGTCCAAATATTATGTAAGTTCAGTACGTGCATGAATAGTATAAGCGACCTTGGGGGGTTAGCCTCACCCGATGCACGGGGTCTCACCATTGTCAACAGTAAAGACCTCTCTGCACAAACTCTTTCGGATAAATTGAAAAAAGAAGAGCTTGTCGTCGTTCGTTTAAAAGATGGCGCTTGGGCACCCAATATCTTTTTCCCGCCCCCCGGCCCATTTATGTGGAAATCAATCTTCGTAGACAACCGCGCAGCTTTAAGTTCCTCAATTCGTACCGATCATGAGATACGAAAAGTGACCACAGGCCAAAAAATTATGTATATGTCTGATGGAAAAACTTGGAAAATTATGAAAAAAAACTAACATTTTCCTTCTTATGAAAACATAAATCCCTCACCCCCCCTTTAAAAGCAAATGGGGTGAGGAAGAGTTTTATATCTTTCAACCATTGTTTTCTCACTTTTCTAGTTCCTTTTTCCAGCCCTGCTCTCATCCCATCTAGCTTACCCCATCACCGTGCTTCCCAGCACATTCTTCCCCATTTAGCCCTCTCCCAAAACCACATCACCCTTTAATACCCTCCTCACCTTCCTCTCTAGAGCATCCTTCATCCACCCATTGACTCCATACCTCACACAATTTTCACTTCACTCTTTACGGTACAACACTCCAATCCTCTCCATCGCACTTGCTATCCTTTCATTCCCTTTGTCATCCCTTCATTGCATTCTTTCGAACACACGAAACGTTCGCCCTCTCTGCTTTCCTCTTCCCAATTCATTATTCACGCTTTTACGATTACACAGAAAGCCCTCTCCAACCCCATGTAAAAACGCATGACACAACAACGTCTCAAAGTTATCTTTACTCCCTTTAGTTTAACCCTCCTAAAGAGCCTCATATACCAACTATTGTTTTTGAGATTTTTACACCTTTGCATGTTTGCATAAATCAACAAAAACACAAAAAACGTGCGCTCTCTCTTTCAACCTACTTTGTGATCACGCGATCCCATCACAAATGCCCTTCGCCTCCACCTTGAACTAGTTTGCACTTGCCACCCTTTCATTGCCTTTGTCATCCCTTCTTTCATTCTTTTAAACACGCGAAATAGCCGTCCTCTTTGCTTTCCTCTTCCCAATTCATCATTTACGCTTCCACAGCAGACCGGAAAAATTTCTGATAAAATGATTGTTGATCAGACTTGGATTATGCTTTGGTGATACAAATACGAATTAAAAGCTATCATCTCCCCTGCTCTTTATTTGACTCCTCACCTTCCCTCTCTCTCACTCTTTAACTCCGCCCTTCTCCTCATACCATTGACGTTTTATAGAGAACGCATAACCTTCACTTCTTCTTTTTCCTCTTCTTCAATGCATTATTTACACATTTACGATTACACAGAAAGCAGGAATGAGCGTCCCAACAAATCTAAAAACACTTCACGCAAAACAGCATATCAAAAACTGTTCTTCTACCCCTTAAACACCCCCATCACCCCTCCTTCAATACAGCTTTCACGCCCATCCTTCGCCCACCTCCCTGCCTGCTCTTATCCCATCCCCTATAGCTTATATCCTTCACCACATTCTCCTCCCCCATTCTCCAACGCATTCATCTCCCCATCAAAAGCTACCACCAAAAACCACACACCCTTCTTCCATTCTCCTCACTCTCACCCCTGTTGGACACTGCAGCACTCAAACCCATTCCCTTGCACATCAAAAGCAGCGTTGGTATATGGATAAAAACGAGGGATAAAAATATAGATAAACACCATTGAAGATGAGGCACAAAAACGCTTCTCATAAACGATCTCAATGCAAGAGCAATCGACAATTTTGGATATTGGCAAAGAATGATGGCACCGGCTTACGGCAAACATCTCATCCTTTTTCACTTACACACCTAAAAACTCTCAACGCTCTTAAATGAATACTTTACCGTGCCCATTTATTCTTCTTCATCAGTTTTTTGTGGTGGCGCAGGCAAAATATACACGCCGGAAAGCCACCGATTCAGATCAATCGCTCGGCATCGTGTTGAACAAAAAGGATAAGCGCTTTGTTGAGACATCTGACCACAGATCGGGCACGGATGTGGAGGGCGTGTTGGAGAGAGCTCTTTTGATTGTTCACATGGCTCTGTTAATTTTTCCGCTTTCCCCACCCCTTTCGGCTCTTTAAGCTTTTCCATTGGTTTTGCCTGTCAATGCATCATTCTAGTATATTTCTCTAGTCCAATTAGCAAGAAGAGGATAACGATAAGCCATCAAAACATCCATTGTTTCAGCCAATGGCAACCCAACCACATTAGAATAAGAGCCAACAATCTGGACCACAAAAGCGCCTGCTTTTCCCTGAATAGCGTAACCACCGGCTTTTCCTTCCCATTCACCAGAAGCAAGATAAGCCCTCATCACAGGAGCAGTCAACCGTTTAAAACGGACACGGCTTTCAACCAATTTTACTGTTATTTTCCCGTGTTCATTGAGCACACAAAGTGCACCATAGACCTTGTGAGAGCGTCCTGAAAGAAAGCGTAAACATTCATAAGCCTCGTTTTCATTTTGTGGTTTAGGAAGAGAAACGTTCCCCACAGCCACCACAGTATCAGCAGCCAAAATCACTGTTTTCTGTGCAAATACCGTCCCTTTATTATTCTTTTCGCACCATAGCAAAGTTTCTTGCGCTTTAAGCGCCTTTGCCTTTGCTAAACGTTTTGCAAGATTTGCAGGATGTTCTCTTAATTTTGGTGTTTCATCAACATCGGTTGCGTGAACATAATGAGGATCAAGACCTATTTGCGCTAAAAGCGCCAAGCGACGTGGTGAAGCAGAAGCAAGTACCAATTGAACTTCCTCGAACTGATTTTGTTTTGCCTGTTTTTTTCCTAAACTGTTTTCCCTCTTAATTCCCATTACTTCCCCCTCACAAAAATTTTAAGCACCACATTTATCGTCTTAATGTCACCGAATTCATTGTGGTTTCACGGTTCCCTTTAATTTATAAACCGGTAGACCTCTTGAGATACTGATCCTACGCATTCACTAGATGATTTTAATCCTTTCACTCTTTTAAAGATTTTTATTTTTTGAGAAAAGATAACGGCATTTTGGGAAGATAGGATTATTTTCAATAAAATTACAAACCCGCCATAATCTATTTATAGCGATATGTAATCCGCCCCTTTGTCAAATCATAAGGGGTCATTTCGACCATGATTTTATCACCAGCCAACACACGAATACGGTTTTTGCGCATTCTTCCAGCGGTATGAGCAATAATTTCATGATCATTTTCCAGTTTCACACGAAACATCGCATTGGGGAGGAGTTCGGTTACGATTCCTGAAAATTCCAAAACTTCTTCTTTGGACATAAAAAACGTTTTCCTTTACAGTTAATAAGTTTCTTTATAATTTACGTATTTTTAACGATACGTATTATTTTCAGCGTTCATACCCTATTTTCTTAACTTTGTGAACAAAAATTCACCAAAAAGGAAAAAGGGGAAATTTTTATATTTATTCCGTAAGACACATTTAAAAAGCTTTCACACATACATAAGCATGTTCCTTTAAGAAGATTTAAACATTATCTAGGCAGCCTTCGTCCTATCCTCCAGCCGTCTTTCTGCCTGCTCTCATCCCATCCCCTGTAGCTTATATCCTTCACCACATTCTCCTTCCCCATTCTCCAGCGCATTCATCCCCCCCCATCAAAAGCTACCACCAAAAACCACACCACCATTTTCCCGTTCTCCTCTCTCGCACAGCTTACCCTCCTCCTCTTTAGAACATCCATCAACACACCTTTTTCCTGCTCTCTACATAATTTTACCTCACTCTTTACGCATTCTACTCGCCTCCCCTTGAACTTTTGCACTTACCACCCTCTCCTTGCACCTTTCGAACACGCAAAACACCTCCCCTGCTTTCCTCTTCTTCAAGGCTTGTTAGTTCTCTCAATAAACACGGATCTGAGATCATGATTTTGGTGAGCGTGCATAAGAGAGAACCTCTCATAAAAACAAAGAAAGGCCATTTTAATTTTATTGCTAATTTCCCGAAATTGCCTTATGAATAAGCACTATGATTTTGGTCGTATACATGACGACCAAGGAGGGGGAAAAGCCCGAAAATCCGAGTATAAAATCGACCCATCATGCGAGTATCCTTAGAATTCCGGGAGATTTTGCTATGTCCAAGTGCTCTCATCACTAAAAGCGAAATGCTGATTCGAGGTCAGTACTTTCAGACCCCCGGAATACCAATGCGAGGGCGCTCGCACCTAGCGGGGGGAGCTTTAAGAGTGACAACCAAAAATCCACATTTTAACGACATTTTTATAGGCAAAAAATTCGCTTTCAAAGAACAATGCTAGGAATGTCGCAAAAGCAATTAGGCAGCCGGTTAGGTATAACTTTCCAACAAATTCAAAAGTATGAGAAAGGCTTAAATCGTGTGAGTGCAGGGCGCTTAAAGGAAATTGCTGATCTCCTCAATGTTCCACTTTCCTTTTTTTATACTGATCTCTCACCAAAAGAAAACGCCCCAACCCATGATGACGAAGCAATATCGAGCAAAGAGAAGAGCACATCCTTTTGAAAAGTTTCAGAATGCTGCAACCTAAAAAACGGAAGGCAATTTTGTGGTTGATTTCTGAGGGATAAGAAACACTGCTTTAAAAATCATAATCTCATGATCCATACTTCATAAAAACTTAAACCATCTGTTTTTTACTCAAGATGCTCCATTCCTTGAGCATTAAAGACCCCCAAAAGTGAACGCTTCCCAAGAGAGAAAAACTTTGAGCCCCCTGCACGCTCACAAGCTTTCGCAAAAAAGAGGCGACACTGCTGAGAGTGCCGCCTCCGTGCTTATCAAAATATAAATAGAAAGTTCATTTATATAGATAGAGCGTTTATTGAAAAAAAAAAGCCCTAAGATGAAGAAGAAAACCAATTCGATAACAATTCATATCTTACAGGATCATCAGCGCATTGCCCACTTCCACATTCAAGTACGGTAGAAACCAAATTTGCAGCAATCAAAAACACAAAGAGAAAACTTGCCACTTTACTTAGCACTGAAAAAGAAGAAAACATTTTAAATGTGTACGGCACTTCGCTCAAAATCATAACGAAGACAACAGCAAAAATACAAAGGACTGAAACAATAAACGCCCAAGTATAAAAATGCAGTCCAAAGAATGTTGAACCGTATCCAAGATCATCGGGAGTAATATGCAAAAACACCTGCCTAGCAGCAACAACACTGGTCACCATACAACCAAGAATAACCATACTATAATGGGTATTTTTCACTCTATGGTGGATATTGAGCAAAAACCCACAGCCTGCAAGGATCAAACCAACGCGTTGAAGAAGACAAAGGGGGCATGGCAACTCAAACTTTACCAATTGATAATAGAACGCCACCAACAAAACAGCAGATAAACCAAGAAGACCCAAGACATTCACAAATATAATGAAATGATGATTTTTTTGTTCAATATGTTCCATGATTATTCTCTCAAAAAGACAGATTTAAAGTAGACGTTGCATGGTGATTAAAAGTAAGAAGAATGACCACCAACAAAATGACCCACAGGGCATAACTTACGTTTTTTTTACCATATACAGCCGTTATTGCTGTACCTAAAGCGATTAAAAATGGAACAAACATTGACAAAATCTCCTTTTTTATGTTGATGCGCAAAATAGCGCAAATTTTGGCAAAAAAGAGACCTTGAATTTTATTATTTACAATTCATTACAATTTATTACAACTCATTGTCTCTGATTATCATCTTCACAATAAAAAAACAAAAGGGCATATAGGCTGCTAAAAGTGAATTTCAAGAAAGATATTTGACTGCGTGCTCCTTTCTACAGCAAGCGCAAGAGTATAATTTCTCAATCACTGACCATGAAAGAATCATTTGAACGACAAAATAAGTACTATTCACTTAATATTGAGATTTTTACCTCTCTCTTTATCTCAATAACACATCCTTATTTTTTGCTCCTAAAACCTCTCTTTATTACAAGCAGTTGGTTCAAATTGTAACACGAGCTCCATACTATGACTACTGTCCTGCCCTTTTAGCCAACAAAAATTATGAAATCTTATAGAGAAGCAATCCGTTGATTTTGACTTATGTCCCACACCTTAAAGGGAGAATCTTTCCACCAGTACCGGTCTGTAAACAATCCGGCTTTTCTCGAGCTAATTCCTCCTGCTTAACCCCTCAATGTGGTTCATTTCATAGGCTCTAACAGACAAGCCCTATCCCTGAATACTAACCACACACTCTCTCAAACCACTTAAAATATGGGAAGTTTCTTATACCCTCTATCAACTGCCTTAAACAACAGTATTTTACAGCAAATCATGATAAGGATAATCATTATTTTGCAACTTGAATGAGCATCCCCGAATATCATAAGCCTCTCTCATTTCACTCCCCCTTATCCTTTCACTCGTGTTTATCTCGCAACACTTAAAACCATTCCCTTGCGCATTAAAAGCAGCGTTGGCATGTGGATACACAAAACACCTATTTCCTCTTCTTCAATTCTTCATTTACACATTTACGCTTACATAGAAAACAGGAACACCCCCCAACCAGTGCAGAAACACATGACACAATAGCATCTCAAAAACTGTCCTTTTTTCTCTAATCTCAAAGTTTTAGACAATTGAATAGGAAGTCAATGTATATCGTTTGACCAAGCCATCCAATAGCGGCATCATGATCATAGTTTACTCGTCAGGAAAGGAGTATTGCGGACTGCCTGTTTTGCTTTAACAGATCGATCGCTAATTTATCAAATGAAACGAAGGTTTCACCGCCTAGCCAGTTACTCTCATAGGATATGATTCTATCAGAAAAATCCCCACCAGCTTCAAGGATAGCAATCCCTGCTTCAAGAACTGGTCAATTCATTACGATATTGCTGGTTGTTAGCAGAGCGCCTCCTATCTCAGAGTCAAAATATCTGAGAACCGCGCTAATCAATCTATTTTTCCAAGACCTAAACCGCTAAAAACAAGGGTATTTCTTTGTGAGGCTGCGCATCTCTTGCAACAAGATGCGCTTTCTTTGTCAAAAGCCTCTTTCTCTTTAACTACTTTCCATTAATAGAGCATGATAGCCATAGGTGACCACTATACTCCTTCGGGTTAAGCCCCTTACAACCACTCCCCAATCCCAACAAATGAAGAAGAGGATAGTCCATAAAATAAACTTTAAATCTGTCCTTTCTATACGAAAAGAGGTCTATACTCTCAGGAATAACGATTTCTGAAAGAATCCTTCTCTGGTCCTCTACAAGACCACCTCGTTTTACAAGTTGTTCTACTATCTTATCTTTTCTATCACCTCCCCAAGCATTCCCCGCCGGCAGTGCACTAGCCGTTATTGGAAATAATACTGAAGAAACGATAGAAAACAAAGCTGCAGCTAAAACAACACGTTTCATGAGATAACCTCCCTCATAAATAATTAAATTTACAAATGATCTTTGCTACGAAAAAAATCATAGTCACATATTTGTCATAATTGCGGCACACGTTTTGGTTATAGCTGTCAATAAATAAATTATAGTTTTTTGTTGCTCAGATTCAGTCATTAGATCAATATGTTAACATCTACCATGGCAAAAAATTTTTGATGAAAAAAGAATGCCCCAGAGTTACATGACCGATACTGAACGTGAGGAGTTGTGAGCAAGCGATCTCTTTCAAAAGAGTATCTATGTTTTTGAATCAGGAACGGCCAATGATTTCTAAATTTACCAAAAGCTGTTCAATCTCGCAGTCTGTTAATTTGCTGGCTTCAATGCGCATGGAAGATCTGATGCTTTCAACAGGAGCAATATGGTAAAAAGCATTCAATGACTTAGGTGCAAGAATACCAAGAGCGCGCCATGCGCCTTTAAACGCATCAATTTCAACAATGAGTGCCAACAATTCCTATGTAATTTGGAGCGTCTTTGTTTGCATATCGGAATACATATACGATTATCCCCTTAAACATCCTCTTCATCTCACCCTTCGCTCCACCCTTCATCGCAGCTTTCATGTCTTCCTTCACGCACCTTTCTGCCTTGCTCATATCCCATTCGTTTTAGCTAACCCCATCAAAAGCTACCACCAAGAACCATACCACCCTTCTGTCACACTCCCCCATTCTAACCCCTGTTTACATTGCAGCACTCAAAACCATTCCCTCGCATATCAAAAGCAACGTTGATGAATGGATAAACACAAGGAATCAAATGCGGATAAACCCTATTGAAGAAAAGTATAAAAACACCTCTCAAGAACCCTCTCAATTCAGGAGCAATTGGCAATCTTGAGTATAGGCAAAGAATGACAGCATAAGCTTGCTTCCTTTACAAGTGCTGGTTGTACTCAATAGCTTTCTATTATACCACTCACGAGCGTCGTCACGAAATGGGCTTGAGTGCCCAATCACCAATCAATTAAGAGATGTTTCTTGAAAACAAGCGCCGTGAATATGTAAAAACAATAATGAGTGAAAAAAACTGTTGTTTTGTCATCCATTGACTTTGCAAAGAGAGTATAAGATTTTTAAAGAATAAAGGATAAAGAATCGCCTTGAACACTTGAAAAGGATGCAAAATGACAAAAAAATCATGTGACGTAGCGATTTTAATGGGCAGCCAATCGGATTGGCAAACGATGCGTCATAGTGCAGATATTTTAACTTGCCTTGGTATTTCTCATATTTCGCATATCATCTCAGCACACCGAACTCCTGACCGACTTTACCAATTTGCGAAAGAAGCAAAAACTACGGGGTTTAAAGTTTTGATCGCCGGAGCTGGTGGTGCAGCGCATCTTCCTGGTATGTTAGCAGCTCTTACTCCACTTCCTGTTTTTGGTGTTCCAGTGCACTCACAGTCTTTGTCCGGTCAAGATTCGTTGCTTTCAATTGTGCAAATGCCTGCAGGAATACCAGTTGGCACGTTAGCGATTGGCAAAGCAGGGGCTATTAATGCAGCACTTTTAGCAGCAGCTGTAATGGCAGTTTACGATGATGATCTGGCACAACGGCTACAAGATTGGCGTCAGCAACAAACAGCCAGTGTCGCACAAACGCCTATCACTGAGGTTTAAAATGACACGCTTATCCAACACCTCCACCGCATCCAGCATCCCTGCCGCATCCAGCATCCCTGCCGCATCCAAAATCTCCTCTCCGAAGAGTGTAGTTGGTTTAATAGGAGGGGGACAGTTAGCACGCATGTTAGCCATAGCGGCAGCAGAATTAGGATTTCACACGGTTGTTTTTTGCCCTGAAACGGATTGCCCAGCGGCACAAACAGCCAATAAGCATATTGTTGCCCCCTATGATGATTATGAAGCCTTAGATCGCTTTATTTCTCTGTGTGATGTTGTGACTTATGAGTTTGAAAATCTCTCACTTCAAACGGTTCAATATGTAGAAAAGAGCAAGCCTGTTTATCCTTCGTCCAAGGCGTTAGAGATTACGCAAGATCGATTGCTTGAAAAGCAATTTTTGAACGCACAAGGGATCTCTACGGCGGTGTGGCATGCTGTTGATGATTATTCTTCTTTCATTTCAGGACTTTCGGCATTAGGCGAACGGGGTCTTTTGAAGACGCGCCGCTTTGGCTATGATGGAAAAAATCAGATACTGTTGAATCATCCGAATGCAGAAGCCCTTGACGAAGCCTTTACGGCTTTTCAGGAACAGCCATCGATTTTGGAAGAGATTGTCCCCTTTTTATCGGAGATTTCTGTGTTGTCAGCGCGCACCCTCCAAGGGGAATATGTTTTTTATGATTGCCCTGAAAACCAACATAAAAATGGCATTCTTCATAAATCCTTTGTTCCATCGCGTATTCCACTTAGTGTGCAGAAGGCTGCACAAGAAATCAGTGTAAAAGTTATGGATGCCCTGAATTATGTTGGTGTTCTTTGCATTGAATTTTTTGTTTTAATGGATGGCACTCTTTTAGTAAATGAATTGGCGCCACGAGTGCATAATTCTGGTCATTGGACGCAAAAAGCGTGCGTGACTTCCCAATTTGAACAGCATATCCGTGCCATTTGCGGTCTTCCTTTGGGCAGCACCTACCGCCATAGCGATTGTGAGATGATCAACCTTCTTGGCAACAATCTCAACGAGTGCAAATATTTTCTAAAACAAGAGCGCACATCAGTCCATTTATATGGCAAGAACTCTGTTCAACCAGCGCGCAAGATGGGGCATGTCATCCAATTAACCGGTCCAGTCACCAAATCTGGACAGTGATACATTGGGAAGAACAAAACAAACAAAACGTGCCTGTTTTCTCATGAGAATATTTTCCTTATTTGCGATGTGTTGCCAATTCACGATACTGCTCATTGACGCAATTACTTTCAAGAAACATCACTCAACACCCCTCTCACGAGCACCGTCCGTGAAAGGTATAGCGAAAAACCCATTGGCTCCACTCTTTTTACGTTCATTTAGGAATAAACCAACACCCACCCGAGCCAGTTCCACCCAAGCCAACACACCATCATTGTATTTGGTCTTTTCCAACTCCCAATATTGCGGATTTGATATCATGGTTTTGGAGAGCGCTTATTAAGAGTTTGAGAGGCGAGTAGTCGCTCATAAAACAAATGAAGACTGTTTTCATTTCGATTGCTAATTTCCTTAAATTGCCTTATGAATTAGTCCGTGATTTTGGTTGTATCCGCAACGACCCAAGAGGGATTCAAAAACCCTAAGCTCTAGCGTAAAATTAGCCCACTATGTAGGTTTCCTAGGTTTCCCAAGATTCCAGAAGATTTTGCTATGTCCAGGTGCTTTCAGCACTAAAAGCAAAAAAGCTGACTAGAGCTCAGTATTTTTGACTCCCAGAATACCAATGCGAGGGCGCTCGCAACCGCGGGGGGAGCCTAAAAGTGACAACCAAAAATCCACATTTAAACGACATTTTTATAGGAAAAAAATTCGCTTTCAAAGAACAATGCTAGGAATGTCGCAAAAGCAATTAGGCAGCCGGTTAGGTATAACTTTCCAACAAATTCAAAAGTATGAGAAAGGCTTGAATCGAGTGAGTGCGGGGCGCTTAAAGGAAATTGCCGATCTCCTCAATGTTCCCATTTCCTTTTTTTACATTGATCTCTCACCAAAAGAAAACGCCCCATATCATGATAACGAAAGAATATCGAATAAAGAAGAGCACATCCTTTTGAAAAGTTTCAGAATACTCAAACCTCAGAAACAGAAAGCAATTTTACAATTAATCTCTGATCAGAATGAAAATTTTTAAAGAATCCCTTGTCAAGGGATAAACTATTCTATAGGTTCTTTAAAAGAAAGAGGCTATTCCCCCCCACCGGATGTATTCCAATAGCCTCTTTCTTCAATAAAAATTTTTCCAATAAAAAGATGAGAGAAGATCTGTATGTGTTTTAGTGCGAGCTAAGTGCAATTTTGTACCAGTAACACTCTAGACCGGTAGCCGATTGGGTGAATGTGTGCATCACGAGATGCCTTACCAACCATCTTTCTATGAGTGATCACTATATTTTTGAGTAACGGTGTTCCTTCAAATAAGAGAAGCAACACTATGCGCGATTTTTTCATATCTTTTCCGCGTTTTTTAACACATTTGGCAGCGCGCTTGAATTGTGCTGAACGAATAAGCGTTCGCACAATTCAGATTCCCAAATCTTTAAAAAATTCATCTGCGTTACTGAAATATTTTCCTTTGCTAAATTTCCGTTCAGCTACAGCTTTACGTGTCCCCCGATTTGGAATAATCACATCGAATGTCCTCCCAAACCGGCACCCCTAAAGCCAGAACTGTCATTGTATTTGGTCTTTTCCAACTCTCAATGTTGCGGACTTGATATCATGGTTTTGGAGAGCTGGCATAAGAACACGCATGCTGCTCATTCACGCACTTACTTTCAAGAAACATCACTCAACGCCCCTCTCACGAACATCGTCCGTGAAAGGTATAACAAAAAACCCTTTGGGCTCTACTCCTTTTATGTCCATTTAGGAATAAACAATCATCACCCAAACCAGCACTCCCAAAGCCAGCTCCGCCCAAACCAGCATCGTCATTGTATTTGGTCTTCCAACTCTCAATGTTGCGAAACTGTTCTTACAGTGAAACGGTTCATAAAAAGGCAGAGTTGCGCCTTTCTCAAATGGTTTTTACCCACACACCAATCCCACTTGTAACGACAAGCGCGT
The DNA here is from genome assembly GCF_046245125.2 of Bartonella heixiaziensis. Taxonomy (GTDB): domain Bacteria; phylum Pseudomonadota; class Alphaproteobacteria; order Rhizobiales; family Rhizobiaceae; genus Bartonella; species Bartonella heixiaziensis. Next base: position 1,647,352 of record NZ_CP176404.1, read on the forward strand.
GTTCTTCATGATCCACCATAAACAGATTTGCAAGAAGAGAAGCTTACGGCTTTTTATGTAAACGAGGGGACGCATTTCCAGAGAACTCTCGGCTAAGAATTCTGTATGCTATTGAGGATTTACTCAATGCACAGCGAAACCTAAACACCTTATGATGACGGTCAATCGTCTCAATGCTCACGCCAAGAGCAAAATAGGCAAACGGGTTTTATTCCCTCAAAGAGATTGCGTCATAATACAAAGGCACACGCTTTTTGGCTTGTGTAAGGGGAGAGAGATTCCGGCGCAGCATGAAACAGCAAACGCAGAGTAAAATCGCACAAGTCAAACCATAGAGGGGAAACGACGCAATCTTTACCCAACATTACGGCAACCGGCTAGGATTGTTTTTGAGAAAAATGCAAGAATGCTCAAGGAATGGGACATCTTGAGTAAAAACAGACGGTTTAAGCTTTTATGAAATATGGATCATGAGATCATGATTTTTAAAGCAGTGTTTCTTATCCCTCAGAAATCAACCACAAAATTGCCTTCCGTTTTTTAGGTTGCAGCATTCTGAAACTTTTCAAAAGGATGTGCTCTTCTTTGCTCGATATTGCTTCGTCATCATGGGTTGGGGCGTTTTCTTTTGGTGAGAGATCAGTATAAAAAAAGGAAAGTGGAACATTGAGGAGATCAGCAATTTCCTTTAAGCGCCCTGCACTCACACGATTTAAGCCTTTCTCATACTTTTGAATTTGTTGGAAAGTTATACCTAACCGGCTGCCTAATTGCTTTTGCGACATTCCTAGCATTGTTCTTTGAAAGCGAATTTTTTTCCTATAAAAATGTCGTAAAAATGTGGATTTTTGGTTGTCACTCTTAAAGCTTCCCCCGCTAGGTGCGAGCGCCCTCGCATTGGTATTCCGGGAGTTAAAAGTACTGACCTCGAATCAGCATTTTGCTTTTAGTGCTCATCGCACTTGGACATAGCAAAATCTCCCGGAATCCCGGGACACCCACAAAGTGGGTTCATTCTTATGTATCGAGGCTTCGGGCTTTTAATCCCTATTGATCGTTGCGTATGCGATCAAAACATCTATTACATAATAAAGTAATTTGGGGAGATTGACAACTAGAATGAAAGCAATGTTTCTTATCTCTCAAAGACTATAAGATTAGGCACTCTTCAAAAGAGAGACAATGCGAAAGGGCTGTCATCGCGGTTAGCCATTAACCCACACAATGCCTCTTTTTCAGAAAACGCAAAGCGTGATATAAGAAAAAATGTTGTTTGCAAAGTTCTCTCTTGCCTATACAAAAAGAAAATAAAAAATTTGGGGGTTTCCTATGAGAAATGACATTTACTGTGTTGGACTCAATTATGTTGAACATGTTCATGAACTAGGCAATACTGTTGAAGAGGAACCTGTTATCTTTAGCAAGCCAAACAGTTCACTCATCTTAGGCAATGAAATTTATCTCCCTGATTTTTCCAAAGAAATCCATTTTGAAACTGAAATTGTGCTCAAAATCTCAAAGGACGCTTTCATGGTCACGGAGGAAGAAGCAGAAAAATGCTATGATGCCGTAGCAATCGGTCTTGATCTCACAGCGCGGGATTTGCAAACAAAACTGAAAGGAAAAAGGCTTCCTTGGCTTTTATCGAAAGGATTTAAAGGCGCTGCATACGTCTCTGACTTCATAAACAAGGAAAAAATAAACAACCCAATAACCTTTGCAATGAAGTTGAATGGCGAAACAAGACAAGTTGGCAATACGAAAAATATGATCTTTAGCTTTGAGAAGATAATCTCATTTTTAAGTCACTACATTCAGCTAAGACGTGGTGATCTCATATACACAGGCACTCCACAGGGTGTCGGAAAACTTTCTCAGTTTGACAGAATAGAATTGTATCTCGAAAATCAATTAATTTCAGAGCTAAAAGTAAAATGAATCATCAAATACTGACCTTTTTCATTGTTTCATTTTTTTTAGTCATCTCACCGGGGCCGAATATGGCCCTTATCATCGATAATGCAACGAGATTGGGAAGAAAGAACGCATTTGTAAACGTTTTAGGATTGTGTACAGCAACATATGTGCATGGGGCATTTTCCATACTAGGTGTATCAGTGCTCATTCTCAACAACAAAACGCTGTTTTTTTTTAGTAAAACTCATGGGTGGCAGCTATTTATTATACATGGGCTTTAAATCAATTAAATCTGGAATACACAACTTAAATTCAAAAGAAAGAATATCAACGAATGAAAAGCATGCTACGAGTGAAACAAAGCTTTTAACCAGCTATAGAGACGGCTTTCTGACACAAATACTAAACCCCAAAGTATCAATATTCTATATAGCGGCCTTCCCGAAATTTTTATCTTCTGGTGGTGGCATTAAAAAAGGCTTTGAACTTGTAACCATACATTCCTTCAACATCTTTGCATGGTTTACCTTGATGACCATTTTTATATCATTTGCCAGCTCCGCTTTAAAAAAGCAGCGGGTAAAAGGCGCGATTAATATCGCGACAGGAACAGTTTTATCTCTGTTTTCTCTTTTCATTTTCTTATGAGACCATCCTCCTCGCCATCAAGAATGAAGATTCCTACCCCTACCCCGGGTCAGTAAACAGTCTATTCTCTCGCTTGGCGGGTTCCTCTTGCTTAACCCCCCTCATGTGGTTCATTTCATAGGCTCTACGGACAAGAAATCCCCATCCTGAAGACTTAACCACACTCTCTAAAAACACTGAACATGCAAAAGGGTTAAACATGCCTTAATCACCACCCTAAACAACAGTATTTTACGGCAAAACATGATAAGTTGACACTGAAATCTTGCCCTCACAATGAAGTATGGATTTATCTCTATCGCTTTTCATCTCGATATTTCATCCTCCACAAAGCTTATACGCCACTCCTTTTTCCTTATTTTTTTGTCATAAACTGAAATATACGTTCCTCTCACCTCCTCTTCAAATTTTAAGACATTGGAATGAAGTATGACCCCTCTGGCAAATTTTTCACCATCCCCCCTCAGCACACCATCCCCAAGAGGCAAGACACATTGCAGGTTATAGGTGCCTGCACACTTTATAAAGCAAGCCTGCACTTTCCTCATGGCTTTCTCTCATACGAGATCCAAATGGCTCCAAGTGGTTCACAAAACACCACCTTCTCCCTTAAGAATCTCCGCTCAAAACAAAGCCGGCTTTTCTGTTTGGACAGAAGAAGACATAAAGAAATATGATCAAAAATGGCACCATGGTACGCATGAATGCCTAGATTGACGTTCTTTTATGTACAGGTTTTTGAGACGAGGAGACGCTATTCGCATTAGCTGGAAAGACGTAAAAGAGAATATCATCCATCTCAAGACAAAGAAAAATAAATTCCAAACAGATGTTTTTCTTCTCATTTTGCCTGAAGGATCAGAAATCCTTAAAATCAGACCAATTGGCGATGAAATATTCATTTGTGGTAAAGAAGGTAAGAAACGAGCGAAGGAAAGCTTTGGACACATGTTTCATAAAGCAAGTATCAAAAATCAGCACACGGTTTGAGAAAATGAGCAGCTACCTGCGCCATAAACTCTAGTACAACAGTGTCACAATTTAAAGTACTTTTTGGCTGGACAGATGATAACATGGTATCTCTCTCTACAAAGAGTGCAGACCGTTAAAAAACTGCTCTTGAAGCAATCAAAAAGCTCCCAAATAACGAAACATTTCCCTCACATTTTATGTGCATGTTTATTTTATTATAAAATAAAATGCCAAACAAAGACAGCATCCCAACGATCTTCGAGAAATCCCCTCAAGAACCCCTCTCAAAACACACCACTCAAGGCCGTCCCTCCTCTCCCAAACATCTTTCCAGAAATGCGCCTCAAGAGCATACCGCCCTCTTCTTAAAGAGCCCGCCAAGCTCCCTTTCTCCGCAAGCTCTCTTCATACCCCTCTTCTCAACTGAGAGGGAATTTATAAGGGATGATTGCTTGACAAGAAGTCCACTTCTTGTTAGAAGCGTCGGAAATATTTTTACAACTTTCACTTATTTGTTGTGCTAATAAAGTGTGTTAATACATGCCTTTGTTTCGAGGGTGTGTTTTTCTTGTTTTATCACAGTGAAAAAGTGTGTGATATGATACAATCACAAGAGAGTGGTACAGTGTTATGGTTTTGGGATTATAATCTCAAAGTTATGGTATTGATAATGAAATTATAATATTGCGTTATATGAGTTTCTATAAACGGTGAGTATGATGAAAATTAAAAATTCGCTTAAAGCACTGAGGGAACGCCACCGTAACAATCGTTTGGTGCGTCGCAAAGGTCGTGTTTATATCCTAAACAAAACGAATCCACGTTTTAGAGCCCGTCAAGGTTAATGGTTCTAGGAGTTGGTGGTTTGTGTAGGCTGATGGTTTTTGTGCCTGCTTTTTTGCAGGCAGAAGGCCTTTTTTCGGAGTCTGCAGGTTTGTTTTTGGGTTATAAATCCGTTGTGTGATACCTCATCTGTTGAGGACTTGTTTTTATGAAGTTTTTTATCTTTTTAAAAACTTTACCATTACGGAGCTTTTGTATTTTCCGGCAAACTTTTTTGCCTTTTTTAGGTTTTTCACTCCCTTTAGGTTTTTCGTTTCCTTTTGTGGTTTTTTTCGTCGCTTTTGCGAGCAATATCTGTTTGATTTCTTCTGGATATGGACAAAGTCCTCCTTCCCTCCCCGAAGATTCTCTCTCTCCACAATTACTTTTGCCCTTGGACGATCTGATACCCAGCCCTTTCCCTTCTGCTCCAACTGCTCCTGATTCTGATACAACAGCAATCATTCTTGAAGATTCGGGCCCCCCACATCAGTCTCATGCACAAAGATCTGAACAGCGCAAAGAAGCGGAAATTTTACGTCTCCTGAAAGAATTGAAATTTTGTGCCAATGTCCATGAAGCGAAAAAAATAAGTCAGCAGTTACAACGTTTATGGTCACAATCGGGGAGTGACACGATTGATCTTTTGATGTCTTGGGCAGAAAATGCTATCAATGCCGACAATTATGGTCTTGCCCTTGATTACATTGATAACGCCCTTGCGCTTCAACCTGCTTATGCTGAAGCCTGGGTAAGACGTGCTTGGATTCATATTCAACTGAGTGATTTTAAACTTGCCATGCTTGACCTTAATCATGCTCTAAAACTTGAACCACGCAATTACATTGCATTCTTTGAGCTCGGCGTTACCATGGAAGCAACAGAGCGTCCACAACTTGCCATCAAAGCTTATGAAAAGGCACTTGAATACTATCCGCAAATGCAGAAGGTTCAAACGCGCATTCAGATGCTCTTAGACGAACACTCCCCCCAAGCACTCTGAACGAGAGACAAGCCTCGCAAAGCTCTGATAACGCCATTGCGTTTTAGCCTACTTATGCCGAAGCTTGGCTAAAACAGTTTGGGTTCACATACAACCGAGTAATTGTAAATTTGCCATGCTTGATCTTAATCATGCTCTAACACTTGCACCACACAATTATAGTGCATTCTTTGAGCATGAAACCATACCATGCAAGCAACTCAAGCCACTACACCTCGTTCTCAAAGCCACCGAAAAGGCAATTGAAGACACTCCACAAAGGCAGAAAGTTCAAACGCGCATTCACAGAGGCTCTGAGAACAACACTCTCCCCAAACACTCTAAACAAGAGACAAGCCCCGCAAAATCAATCCCCCAGAGAAGAGAAATGACTCCTGAAGATCATTCCTAAAAAAGAGAACAAATCCCCAAAATTGCATGAATATAAAGATAGAAGAATTGCATCATGGTCATTTTATCTCTAGCAGAAGATCTAAAACTACTTTATAGTAAGTGCGGTGTTCTGCGCTGCTCGACAGGAGATAACATATCCTGAGACCTTAGTGATCTCCAAGGGAGCTGTCCCTGATAAAGCCCGTGGGCTTTTTCATATGGCGCCCACCTAGTATATAGGTTCCCGGGGTCAACTTTTTCCATCGGCTGTTGTGGATCACCACTTTTTTTGCACAAATGAAGAAAGTTGTTATAATCCTTTTTCGGATGAAGCAAATCACCATGGTTTTTTCTAAGAAATTTGTGAGAACTTTTGGTGGTTTTAGGTGTTTCATTTATTACATCTTTGTTTCACCTTGTAGCCATTTATGGAATGATTGATAGAACAATGGCACAAAATATAAAAGATTCACAATCTGCTTCATTGGTTCGCTCACAGTTACGCAAAAGCGGTTTATCCAAGCGCGATGCACTTTCACCACAAGAACGCGAGATCTTTTCGCATCGTGCCTGCTCCCACCTGATACAGACTCTTGAACAAAGGGGGGAAGATTTTTCGCGGATGATTTTGGCATGCTATTGGCCCATCAAATCGGAAAGTGACCCACGTCCTTTGTTTAAACCTGTAACGGCACGTGGCGGATGTTTAGCTTTGCCAGCAGTGCTTGATTCCACCACCATGGTTTTTCGTGCATTTTCTCACAACACAGTGTTAGAGCCTATGCGCTTTGGCACATTGGGTCCGGGATCAGAAAACGCTGTTGTCGTGCCGAACTTTATCATTGTACCGCTTTCAGCGTTTGACAGCCAATGTCACCGTCTTGGTTATGGCGGGGGATATTATGATCGTGCTGTTGAAGCACTTGAAAAACAAGGGCATCAGATTTATTTATTGGGTTTAGGCTTTTCGTGTCAGGAAGTTTCGTGTATTCCCCATGCAGAACATGATCTGGTTTTAAAGGGAATTTTTACAGAAAAAGGTTTCTTAAAGCCTTAAAGTGTGATTAAAACGCTCATGCGTTTATTATTTTTAGGTGACATTGTTGGAGCAACGGGCTGTCGAGTTGTTTTTGAACAACTCCCACAGCTGATTGAGAAATGGCAACTTGATTTTGTTGTCGTCAATGGTGAAAATGCCTCCCATGGTTTTGGCATCACACAAGAGACGTATCAAGATCTTTTAGCAGTAGGTGTTGACGTTGTGACAACGGGCAACCATGCTTTTTCATGCAAAGAAACATTGCGCTATGCGCATGAGAGCGATCGTTTTTTACGCCCAGCCAATTTTTCCAAAGACACTCCTGGAAGAGGTTCAGGTATTTTTACGGCGAAGAACGGGGCTTGTGTCCTTGTTGCCAATCTTTTGGGGAGCGTTTTTATGCCGTGCAAAGCGGATGATCCCTTTGAAACAGCTGAAAAGATTTTATCCGCTTGCTCTTTGATGGATCAAGTAGATGCGATCCTTTTTGACTTTCACGCAGAAACGACGAGCGAAAAGCAATGTTTTGGGCATTTTCTTGATGGTCGTGTAAGCGTTATTGTCGGAACACATACCCATATTCCTACGGCTGACGCCCAAATTTTAGAAGGTGGCACTGCTTATTTGTCAGATGCGGGAATGTGTGGTGATTATAATTCATCTCTTGGAATGGATAAGGAAGAACCGTTGCACCGTTTTCTTTATAAGAAGAGGCAGAGCCGCTATGAGCCAGCACAAGGTCCAGCAACGCTTTGCGGTTTAGCAGTTGAGCTTTCAGACAAGACAGGTTTAGCGAAAAAGGTCTCAGCGGTAAGGATAGGTCCACATTTAAAGCCTGAAAGTCCAGATTTTTGGTAACACGCTTCAGGTATCCTTTTACCCCTTGGCATATTCTTCGGGGGGGTCTCTTTTTGCATCAGCCTTTGGGGAGAGCTCTCCTTTTTTAAGGAATCTGTTCAAGAAGAACCTTTCAAGAAAACTGCTCAAATCCCCGAAACAAGGATACCCAAAAATTTGCCCCCCAAAAGTTTCTGAAAGATCAGCTTTTTCATAAAAGGGTATTGCCCTCAAAGAAGCACTTCAAAACAGCTCTGCTCCGAAGAAAGTTTTCCGAAGCAATCTCTCCCCCAAAAAAACCGAAAAAGGATGTTCTCAAAGGGGGAGTTAAACTGATATGCGTTGAATGGTAGCGCCACACCGTGCTAATTTTTCTTCCAGCCGTTCAAACCCGCGATCAAGATGATACACACGATGAACGATGGTTTCTCCTTTTGCCGCCAATGCAGCAATAACAAGAGAGACAGAAGCACGCAAATCGGTAGCCATCACGGGAGCACCTTGTAGATTTTCTGTTCCATAAACGGTTGCTGTTTGTCCATCCAGTTTTATCTGCGCCCCCAAACGGGAAAGTTCTTGTATATGCATAAAGCGATTTTCGAAAACCGTTTCAGTGATCTGAGAGATTCCATCAGCACGTGTCATCAGTGCCATAAATTGGGCTTGGAGATCGGTTGGAAAAGCGGGATAAGGTCCTGTTTTAATATCCACAGGCATTATTTTTGTTTCTCTTGGATTCCGTTGAACGTGAATTCCTTCTGGTTTAATTTCGATATTAAGTCCGGTATTTTGAAGAACTCTCAGCACTTGGGTAAGATGGTTAGGATTTGCATTTTTGAGCAACACATCTCCACCAGCCATAGCCACAGCCATTGCATAAGTTCCAGCTTCAATTCGGTCAGGGATAACGTGTATTCTAGCCCCAACAAGTTTTTTGACACCTTCGATTGTGAGTGTTGATGTCCCTTCACCAATTATTTTTGCACCCATTGCGTTAAGGGCGTGGATAAGGTTTTTCACCTCTGGTTCACAAGCAGCATTATAGAGGACAGTTTTTCCGTTTGCGGTTGCGGCCGCCATGAGCAAAACATGTGTTCCACCGACCGTGACTTTAGGGAAACGATACTCAGCACCTTTTAATCCTCTTGGAGCTTTTGCATGCACATATCCATTTTTGATAGCAATCTGCGCTCCCAAAGTTTTAAGTCCCTCGAGGATAAAATCGACAGGTCTGGTTCCGATAGCACATCCACCGGGCAGAGAGACATAAGCCTCTCCGCACCGCGCAAGCAGGGGACCGATCACCCAAAAGCTTGCACGCATTTTTCTCACCAGTTCGTATGGTGCATGTGTCGTTGCTATTTTTTGTGCGGTAAAATGGATTATTCTTGAATCGGTGCAATCGCGATGGGCTTTTTGTCCTTCGACGCTATATCCAACACCGTGATTATTCAAGATACGGATGAGGAGTTCGACATCAGCAAGATGAGGAACATTCTCTAAAATGAGGGTTTCTTCGGTAAGCAAAGCAGCAATCATAAGAGGCAATGCAGCATTTTTCGCTCCCGAAATAGGAATACTCCCTTTGAGACTTTTTCCACCAATAATTTGAATAGAATCCATAGTAATTTTACTCTTTCCTTTGAGCTCCCCCTCCAAAGGCTTCGATTCCTTGGAAAGTTATTCTTAACACTGATCTTAAAACGAAACGTCACACGGTTTAGTTGCAAAAATGCCGTAAAAAAAACAAATTTTTAAGTTTTTCAGAGTTCACTCTGCGCTCTTTTCCGACTTTGCTCTTTTCGGCGTTTTAGGTTTTCACGCAATTGCTTTGCGAGCCGTTCTTGTCGTTTTTTTGCTTTCTCATCTTTATGATTCACTTTTTCTTGCTTTTGATTTTGATGCATTTGTGTCATTACCATTGTGCAACCTTTTGAGCCAGTTTGAGCTTTATTTAAGCAACACAGTACTGTTTTATAAGGAATGTATGTCATGACACAAGAAAGGTTTTCTTTCAAGAATGCATAAATGCTCTCTTGCCTATTTTCCAACAATATGGCACAAGGCAGCGCAAAGGTTGAAAAATGCTGCGGTAGCTCAGTGGTAGAGCACTCCCTTGGTAAGGGAGAGGTCGAGAGTTCGATCCTCTCTCGCAGCACCATTCCCTTATTGCATACCATTTTTCCACCACATCATTGTCCACCGCACCATGTTGTGGAGATTTTTTTGCGCATCCTCAGCACTATGCCCCCTTCTCTCCCTCCACACATGACACGCCTCCCCTCAAAAACCTACGCTCGTGTGCTCCTCCAAGGCATTTTCCCTTCTCATACCAAACCCTGTCTCGAAACGCTTAATTTGCTGAACCATCATTTCAAAGTCCCCATTAAAACGGTTGATCTCATTTTCAAGCTTACGTCTATAAGCTTCATCGCGATAGGCGCATTTAATCAAAAACCCACGCATGCACACACTTCAACTCAAGCATTGCCCCTCTTCAAAAGCCCCCATGCTCCTCATTCCTTTCCAGCCCATGCTTCACCCCCTCTTTCCATCCGCACGCCGCACCACTTTTTACCTCCCATCTTACGCACCTTCGAACATGCCCTTTGCATTGCATCTTTAAGGGACACGCATAATGCACAATCCTTTTACTTCCCCCTTTTACAGTTTTACATTTTATCGTTTTTACGATTACACAGAAAACAGGAGAGAAGATTCTAATAAAAACCACGGGGGAATTTGCTCCGATCATCCACACCGTCCTCCACCCTCCTCACCACTGACTTTCCCCTCATCAGCGCTCCACCACCAGAGACCACTTCACAGACAACCACACAATCCATACTCCCCCAGAATCCTTCCCATTCTTTCGCTTACTTTGCGTCGTGTTCTCCACCCCACAAAGAGCCAATCTCATCGACAACCGTCCCCCCCATGCTCCCCCACCATCTCCTTCGTCACGCTCCCCGCAAAAACCCCACACACATGCACAACACCTCAGCCCCAAGCATTTCCTCCCCTCAAAAACCCACGTTCGTGTACTCCTCTAAAGCTTTTTCCCTTCTTATGCCAAACCTTGTCTCGAAACGCTTAATTTGCTGAACCATCATCTCCAAGTCCTCATTAAAACGGTTGATCTCATTTTCAAGCTTACGTATATAGGCTTCATCACGATAGGCGCGTTTAATCAAAGGCGGCATATCAGGCCAATAGAGCATCAAATCCACCCATTCGCGTTGAGCAATCCACAATCCTCCTTGACACTGTGCTTTATGCTCTTCTGGAAAAGTTTTTTGAGCGTAATGAGGGATGAGGATTTCGGGTTTTTTGGTTTTAATTTCCAACAGTCCATTTGTTCCAATAAACGCATCGGGAGAAAAACCTTTCCTACGATCATCCGCCAGAACGAATCCGATACATTCAGGCTCTGTATTTGTGAATGAGCCATAAAGCTGCCGCGCACTTGGTTCTAATTCTGTTCCGCGTCGCATAGAAAGCGTTGTCCCCTCTTCGACGGTTTTGCCCGTGACTCTTTCTCCAGCAAGCCTCATCATGACGGAATGATATTTTGAGGTTTTTTGCCCTTGTTTTTTGCGTGCCATAACCATTTCAAACAAAGAAGCTGTAATCAAGCCATTACGCGCTTGATGCCATTCCTCTGTTCCTTGAAGACAATCGATAATAATTGGCATGGATTTCCCTCTCTTTTAAACCCTTTGCTCTTTGAAAATCCCATTGATCTCTTTATGAAGCGCCCCTTTTTTTGAGATTCACCCCAACTTTTTAAGACATTTGGCGATTGATCCATCACGATTTTTTCCTTTTACCGCTGAGCAAAAGTAACTTTTCCGTGTGTTGCGCACTTTTCAATGTTCTCTTTGTGAATTTTGTAAGCGCTCTTTGCATGTCGCAAGAAAGTAAACAATGCCCCTTTTTGCATCTATGCTTTATGAGGTATAAGAACTTTTACATGCTCCATAAGCACGCACCCGCAAATCCCCCCATAAAACACGCATCCACATTTCCCGTCAGTAAAGCGCCCACATGCTCCCGCATAAAGGCGCCTCCTCCCAAGAGAACAGAACCAAAATATAAGCTCTCTCCTCTGGCTCAAGAGCCAAAAGAACTTTCTCCCATGGGGGAACTCCTTTAAGCACATGGGCTCCACACACCCACATTCCCGCTAAGCCGAGCGCTCCATGTCTCCCCTACAGAAAGGCTTCTCCCAAAGCCCCCGCTTCAACGTTTTCTCCCAGAAGCGGACCCATGAACACACTGCCCACGTATCACCACCTCGAGAACTTTCTTATAGAGACGTTCTCACCGGAATACTTCTCTCTTGCAGTTTCTCCTAGACACTCCTTCCCTCAGCAAAAAACAGAGCCCAAGAAAACTCTCTCTCCTGCTCGAGCACGAAGAGCTGCCTCCTTGAGATTATACCGCTTGGCGAGTATCTCCCCCTTGAAAGTATCCTCCTATGAGAGCATGCCCCCTTGCGAAGGTACCTCCCCCTTAAGCACATGGATCCAGGCGCTTTATCCACACTCCTCTCCCTTCAAAGCACAAAGCTCCTTTTTCAAAACACCTTGCGTATTTTATCTCTCTCAGAGAGCTCTATCCAGAAGTCCCTGAAGTTGGATACCGCCCTTCAGGGATTGCCCCCTCATGAGAAACCATATGAGCGGGGCCCCCATAAGCAAACCCCATAAAGCACACCCACACAAACGCTCCTCATAAAGCACGCATCCACATCTTCCGCTAAGCCGAGCAGCTCCATGCCTCCCCCACATAAAAGGTGCCTCCCAAAGCCCCCGCTTCAACGCTTACCCCCTTGCTGTCCTCCCCCCCTTTGTCAACGAAAATGCTTCTCACTCCTGCTGTTGCACAACGGAAAAATCGTCTCGCTGATATTCCTGAGCCAAATTTTTCGCGACACACTCTGCAACCTGTTGCGATATGAAAAGGACAGCATTGTGCTTTTGTGGTTCGAGTCTGATTGTATTTTGAGTATTTCCAGCATAGTAAAGCGGAAATCCCTGATAAAAAGTCTTAAGATAACTTGCCATGATTTTTACCACCAATAGTCGTTCAACACATCACAGGGACGCAAACGATGCTGTTTTTCGTAAGAACCATAGAGATTATCTTCATAATCACGCGCCACTTTTTCATCTAAACAGACGTGGTAGACATCACTATTGAGAATGAATGGCTGGAGTTGGCTATTTTGTTCGTCAATTTCGTGATTCATGACGTAGGCATCAGCGATTTGTTCACTGACATCATCAGCATGAAGTGTTGTGAGATCAAGACGTAGGATTCTATGAACAGTTTCACGTTCTTCAATAAATTCCAAAACTTCTTCGGCTTGATCGAATGGTCCCTCAACAGCATCACAGCTCTCATCTTCACAAAGAAGTATGATAATTTCATCCTCTTTAACGAATGGCATATTTTTCATGATTTCCCCCTTTTGTATAGTTGATAACGCAGAGCTTTGACTTGACAAGGTCAAATATAGCGTTAGTCTTATCTCCTCTATGGGAGATATGTCAATTACTATTATCCTTAATAAAAGATATAATTTCAGTCTTTACGACGTTCAAACGGCGTGTGTGAATAAAAACTTGCCCTCCTTTTATTCACCGAATGCCCTTGTGTTGTTCTCTATTTGTTCTTACCCCTCGCAACCACCAACAGACAGGAGAGCTAAAATGAGTGATTTAGAATTGATCCAATACTGGTCCACTCTTGACGCAAAAACACAGAAAGAACTTATTCTGATGCTTCGCCAGTTGGTCGCCGCAAAAGAGTTAAAATTGCCTGTCTTTCTTCAGGAGAAAGCTTTGAAATAAGATCTATGAACTCTTTATCTTCCAAACTAGCCCCCTCTCCGTAAAGGATATAATTCATACTGACATTAATTTCATGACAAACACGTGAGAGGGATTCAATTGTTGGTTCCTTCCCTTCAGCAAGAATAGAATGAAGGTACCCAGCACCTTTACCGGCTGCGAGGGAGATAGATCTTTTTGACCGGCCAGTTTTTTTGAGTGTTGCACTTAATCTTTGACGCCAACCATCGATATTCATAGCTTCACCATATAGCGCATCTTTTTAAAAAAACACGTCCTTTTTGTAAAACGAGCTTGCAATATCCTCTAAAAAGGATAGAATTAAAGAAAACAAATTTTACTTTTTAAGGGGGGATAAAAGCGCATTTCTTAAGTCAAACGAACGTTTTACCACCCCAAAGGCTGCAAAAAGGCGCCCCCCGAAAGCCCATGCGTCTCAAGTATTGTACTCTTTATCCTTTGTCATCTATACAATCTCAAACTGTAGGGTTGCATGCACCTGAACATGCAAAGGTCATCTGTTAGAATCCATAAAGCCCTTTTGAGAGAGCACGTCCTCTAACAGACCAAAACGGGACAAAACCGAAACACTTCACTCAAGCGTATAAACTTTAATGAAACATCAACGCCTGCCAAAAACATTGTTTTCGATTTTGTTGTGAATGGAAATATATAAAAAAAGAAGAAAGCGGATTGAAGTATGCAACACGCCAATCAACAAGAAACTCCACACTATGAATCGTCTACGCTTCCTTATGTTTGTTGGTATCAGAATGATTTTCTAGGGGGTGTTCGCGGAATGCGTGCACATGAGATTGGAATTTATACGATTCTTCTCAACGAAATGTACGCACGAGGTCGTCCTCTAGAGTTATCGGTAGAACGTTTAGCGCGTCTTTGCGGTTGTGACAAGCGAACTTTTGTGAATGTTTTAGAAATGCTGATAGAAGAGGGAAAAATTTTAAATTTAGCGAATGGTTTATGGAATAAGCGCTGCGAAAATGTGTTTCACGAGCGAGCAAAGTTGCTTGAACAGAAATCCTTTGCGGGTCGTTCTTCGGCACAAAAACGCAAGAAAATCAATGCCAAAGTTCAACAACTGCTCAACGAAAGTGCAAGAGATGATAAACAAAGCTCAGAATCTCAGAAGGGAGAAGAAAAAGAAACACCTCACGGTGTTTCAGAAAAGAATTTTTTTTTAGCCAAGACAAAAGAGGAAAAAGCGCAAGAAGCAACAAAAGCAAATCTCTGTTTTTCTCCCACACAAAGCAAACCTTCACCGCACCTCTTTCACGAACAAGAGCAGGATTCCCCTGCTCCAACCTTTAGTGAAAACATAAAAGCCCCCTCCAGCATTAACGAGGAAGGAGAAAACTTTCTCTACTCTCATGGGGCAACAGAAAACCCTACTGATGCAAGTGCAAGCCCCCAAAACCCACACATGAACACAAAGCACACCTCCGCCTCATCGGCAAACACACAAAGCTCCACCCACTCCAAGCCAAGCTCAGACAGCTCCCGAGACAACCAAACACACTCCAGCAGTCAAACCAAAAGCCGCACAACGACCCTCAAAGGAGCAACTCTCAAAGGGCACCGCCTCCCTGACGATTGGCAAGCAGACATCAAGGCAGCGATTTCAGAAGGCCTGAGTGAAGAGCAAGCGCATTGGCAAGAAAAGAAATTTCGCGATTATTGGCATGCCAAAAGTGGCAAAGAAGCGCTTAAAGTCGATTGGCAAGCAACATGGCGCAACTGGTTTCGCCGTGAGATTGAACGGATAAAAGAACATCAGGAAAGACTGAGCGTTTTTGCCGCTCACTCCCCCAAGAATCCCAAAATCTTAAACCCGCAATACAGCGAAACTGATGACATTTACAAAACTCTCATCAACTACCAAACGAAATAACCATAAATACAATTTTTGAAATCAAACCACCCATCATGCAATAAACCTCACCCTAAAATTTAAGCGGATAAAGAACATCAAAAAAGACTGAGTGTTTTTTCTGCTCACTCCCCCCCAAAAACCTAGAATCCTAAGCCCACAAGTCAGCAGCACTGAATTCCCTTCATCGAAATCCTAACCACAACCACAGGCATGAATATGAGCACAATTTTTGAAATCAAACAGAAGCTTATCTCTCAAGCCAGAGTGATAGCAGAAACGCTTTTGCCAAGAGGATATAAACGTGGCAATGATTGGATTGTAGGGAGCACACGCGGTGAAGCAGGTCAAAGTTTATCGGTGTGCTTGAGTGGTGATAAAGCGGGGCTTTGGTATGATTTTGCGGAAGGCAGCGGTGGTGACCTTTTAGATCTTTGGTGTGCAGTCAAAGGGATAAGCCTCTCTCAAGCTTTAGAGGAAGCGCGTGCCTTCCTCAATCTTACACGTCAAAAACCCTTTATGGCACCCCATCGCTCCTATCGACGTCCCCCAACTCCAAAAGGGAGCACGCCGCAGAATTTGGTAAAAACCTACCTCAACAAAGAACGCCATATCCCTCTTGAGATTTTAAAGCGTTACCGGATAAGGGAAGAAGGAAATAAGATTATTTTTCCCTTTTATAAGCCGGATGGCACCCTCGCTTTGGTAAAAGAACGGTTAGCACAAGCAGGAGCGAAAGCAAAACCAACAGCAGCACAATGTGAACCAATTTTATTTGGCTGGCAAGCTCTCTACCCCGCAAACCAACCCCACACCACCACAGATCAACCCCGCACCACCACAGATCACCCCCGCACCACCACAGACCAACCCCGCACCACCATACAGCAGACTTTTTCCTCGACAAATCGTACCCTTGTCATCACTGAAGGAGAAATTGATGCGCTTTCGTTAGCAGCCTATGGATATCCGGCAGTTTCGGTACCGTTTGGCGGCGGCAGTGGAGGAAAACACAACTGGATTGAAAATGAATTTGACCATTTAGAAGCTTTTGAAACGATTTTTTTAGCCACCGATATGGACAAACCCGGTGAAGAAGCAGCACGTGAAATTGCCAGCAGGCTTGGTCGCCACCGTTGCTACCGTGTCCGCTTACCCCAAAAGGATGCCAATGACTGCTTAACCGCTGGTGTTGATGCCGCCACCATAAAAGCCGCCTTTTCCTCCGCAACAAGCTTTGCACCAGAAGGATTAAGGCGCGCCTCAGACTATAAAGATCAAGTGATAGGACTGTTTTGGCCAACCCCTGAACAGCATCTTGGTTACACGGTTCCCTATCCTAAACTCAACGGAAAGTTGTATTTTCGTCCAGCGGAATTAACACTTTGGAGCGGTGCGAGTGGTGCTGGAAAGAGCCAACTGTTATCAGACTGTATTCCCCACTGGATTTCCCAAAAGAGCCGCCTTTGCATAGCCTCACTAGAAATGAAAGGAGAACAATCGCTACGCCGTTTAACCAAACAAACAGGAGGCGTAGAGCAGCCAACAACAGAGATGATTGAGCGGGTTCTGCATTTTTTAGACGAAGGACTGCTGCTTTATGAGCATGTTGGCAAATCGAGCGTCGACACATTGCTAGATGTGTTTGACTATTGCCGCGCGCGCTATGGCTGTGATCAATTTATCATCGACAGTCTGATGCGGCTAGGCATCTCCTCCGATGACTATGCGGGACAAGAACAAGCCGTTTATAAAATGGTTGATTGGGCTGTTTTAAACGCGGTGCATATTCACCTTGTTGCCCATGCCCGTAAAGGAGGACTGGAGAAAGATATCCCTGGTACGGAAGATATTAAAGGCGCCTCAGAAATTGGCGCCAATGCCTTTAACATCATCACCATTTGGCGCAATCGTCCGTTAGAAGACAAAATCTTTGCCGCATCACTCAGGGAAGAAAAAGCAGAATTAGCCAAACGCCCTGGCGTTATTATGAATATCGCAAAACAACGTTCCGGAGATTTTGAAGGCAAAATTGGTCTTTGGTTTGACCCCAAAACCTACCGCTATCGCTGTTCCTCTGAACACCCCCTCACTCCAAGGCGTTATCTTGAACGCAAAACCAACACCACTTGCTTCAAAAACCAATCCCACACAACACCAACACACCTTACACCCTCCTGAACAAACAAAGGGACAATTCCAACAATGACCACAATCACCCCATTGTTCGAGATCACAAACCAGCAAACCCCCATATGTTTCGCTCCATTATGCGCCAATCCAACGACAAGTCCAACAATGCAGCCAAACACCAATCACTTCAAGAACCAAGCCCAAAGAATACGAACACACCTTATTCCCTCATAAATAAAACCAAAGGTAAATCCAAAAATGAGATAAAACACCCAATCTCTCGAGAACCAGAGCGCGCTCAACCCCATATGCTCCACTCCCACACGCGTACAAAGAAGGATCGCTCCCACAATGGCGCCAAACACAAACACATTCGATAACCACAAACAACGCGTCACCACCCCATCCTGCCGCCCTCTCATCCGCCAAATCAAGGACCGCTCCAACAATGCAGCAAACACCAACCCCATTATGAACAATCCCCGCGGAGCACCCATACTTCTCACCCCGACAAGAGAAAAAACAAGCACCACTCCAACAATACAGAAAAACAGCACTGCCTTCAAAAACACGCCCCACGGTACAGCCATACTCCCCGCTCCTTCAGAAGTAAAAATTAAAAACAACGCCCAAAATGCAACAAAACACCAATCACTTCAAGAACCAAGCCCAAAGAATACGAACACACCTTATTCCCTCATAAGAAAAAGGAAGGGTAAATCCAAAAATGACATTAAACACCCAATCTCTCGAGAACCAAAGCGTGCTCAACCCCATATGCTCTGCTCCCATATGCGTAAAAAAAAGGACGACTCCAGCAATGCAGCCAAACACCAACACATTCGATAACCACAAACAACGCGACGCCACCCCATCCTGCCGCTCCGTTATGCGCCAAATTAAGAACAGCGCCAACACTGCAACAAACACCAACCCCACCAAGAATAATACCCACATAACTCCCATACTTCCCGCTCCCACAAGAGCAAAACCAAGGAAACCGCCAATAACGCAGCAAAACACCAATCACTTCAAGAACCAAGCCCAGAGAATACGAACACACCTTATTCCCTCATAAGAAAAAGGAAGGATAAATCCAAAAATGACGTTTAACACTCAATCTCTCGAGAACCAAAGCATGCTCAACCCCATATGCTCTGCTCCCACACGCGTACAAAGAAAGGCAACACCCAAAATGCAACAAACACCGCCCCCGTCAAGAACAACACTCAAAACACAACACGCATACCCCCGCCCCCAATCTTCTTCGACACCCCGAGCAACCGTCCACCAAAACACCTCCCATCCCCAATCATCCCCTCAAGGAAACACAGAGCAAAGCTTATCCCCTCAAACACTTAAGACCAACTTACATCCAATTTTTTTGAACATAAAACAAAACGACAATTTTTAAGGAGAGGAGATGACATGAAACATCAAGAGACAAGACAAGACCAAGAGAAACAAAAAAACAAGGCACACACTTTTTCCTCCTCCCATCCTCATGAAAGGAAAGCGCACATTGGCCATTTAAAAACGCAAGAAGTGCTCATTGAAACAAGCAATCCTTATTTTCAGTCAACCCACCCAGAAAGTGGAGACAATCCACGCACTGTTAAAGCCATTGCCAATGCACGGGGGCGTCCTATTGCGCTTTTATACACAAAAGGGCATATCAGCAAAGCACAATATAGAGCAGCAGAACGTTTTTATGTTTACTGGCGCCAAAGCCAAGCTGACCTGCACATGAGCCCTGATTACACACATGAAAAAGTTGAGTGTAGCCAGAGTTATACACACCCTCTTGAACGTCAAATAGAAGCAACCAATCATTTACAAAAGATCAAAGTTCTGCTTGGTATTCTTGGCTATTCCCTTGTAGAAAAGGTGGTTGGTTACGATCAGGCAATTAAAGACTTAACCCCCTCAAAACGCAAACAAAACTCTCTTGCTGATCATTTACGAGATTGTTTAGAGCTGCTCGCCTTTCATTGGGGATATACAAGCCGTAAACCCTCTGAATGATTTCCATACCTCTCTCCCTTCCCTCTGCCCTCCCTCTCCTCAGCTCCACCTCTCTATCTCTCTCCATCCTCTGCCCCTCCTTCTCCTCTCCTTCGCCTATTTTTCATCCTCCTCCCACACACCTGCAAACTTGACCAGAAACCACACCCATCAGAAGCCCCCTCACATGAGCTTCCCCCCACACACACCAGCTACCTCTCACCAACACCCGAACAAAGGTCTCCACACCCCATAGAAAACCCTCCTTCTCCTCCCCCTCCGCTTATTTTTCTTCTCCTTTCAAACCTACTTCTTTTCTCACGGGAGAGCTCCTCACAAAAACCTCTCATCCTTTAGCGCACTTTTCGCTATATTCTTCTCTCTCACCAGCATCTCAGTACAGATATCGACGCGCACCCACTAAGTAATCTCACAAAAACCGCACCATTCTCCAGCCCATCTTTTAGCCACTCTTTGAATCCCCACACCACGCTACTTTTCACCTCTACTCTTTACACACGTTTAACACTCCCTTTGAATTGCCTCTTTAAGAGACACGCATAATGCACAATGTTCTCATTCCTCCTCTTTTACAGCTTTACGTTTTATCGTTTTTACGCTTACACAGAAAACAGGAAAAACGCTTTTAATAAAAATCCCCATGGGAACATTTCTGAACAACACTTTAGTAAGTGTGAAACACATGAAAATTTGCTTCACTCATCTACACCACCCACACCTCTCTCCACTCTACTTGTCACCCTAACCACACCTGCAATCACCAGAAAATGCCCCTATCAGGAACACCCTCACATGGGCTTTCCTCACCACCAGCAACCAC
Organism: Bartonella heixiaziensis; assembly: GCF_046245125.2. Lineage (GTDB taxonomy): Bacteria > Pseudomonadota > Alphaproteobacteria > Rhizobiales > Rhizobiaceae > Bartonella > Bartonella heixiaziensis. Next base: position 1,667,686 of record NZ_CP176404.1, read on the forward strand.
ACCAACATCCAAGCAAGGAGGTATCTACATCACTGATACTCAATCTCGTGGTTTAATCTTTGCAAAACTCCCTTTCTCTTCTTAAAGCCACTTCCTCTTTTTAAACGATGAGAAAAATTCATTTTTAGTGTTTCATTCAGCTTGCCTTGTGCAAGACACTTTTATGTATAAACCAGCATCCCACTTAAACAAACGCCGCCCCATCAAAGCCTCCTCCAGATAACCGTCCTCCCTCTTCAACGCGCACCCTTTGCTATATTCTCCACCTTCAACAGCCTCCAAGTACAGGGTCACACCTCAAACGAAAGTAAACCACTTCACGAACAATCCGCCACTAGAAACCACTCCATTCTTCATCCCACCAAAAGCCACCCTCACGGATATCATTCTACTCTTCACCACACTCTCCTCCATACTTTCCCTACTCTCAGACCCATCCTCTACCCACTTTTCGAATCCGCACGCTACACCACTTTTCACCTCTACTCTTACGCACTTTTTAGCAAACCCTTTCATTGCATCCTTAAAGATGTTCATAATGCGCAATCCTGCTGCTTTCCCCTTTTTTTACAGCTTTACGCTTTATCGTTTTTACGATTACACAGAAAATAGTAGAATGCTTTCCTCACGGAAAAATCACCTCACAGAAACCGCCCCCCCAATGCACCTTTCACCACACTCTTCACCTTCTTCCCCCAAAATTTCCCTTCTCACAGCGCAACCACCTCGCAGAAATTTCCTCTTCTTTAGCCGAATTTTCGCTGCACTCGTCCTACATACTGGCATCCTGCATACCAAGAAACAATCTATGAGGAATCTAACGCATTGAAGGGCTGCCACTCTTAAAAACATTTGTAAATTTCTTTCAGACCCTTATCCCGTATCCTTTATCTTTTCAGGATCTTTTCAGGTCTTCTCCATCAAATAGACAGCATCTCTCTCGTCATTTTATCGTACAAAACAAATTGGCAAACTTACTCTTCTCGTCGAAATTCCCTTTTGACAAAGGACAAAAGCATTTTCACAACGATATTATCTTGCCTAGAACACTCTAAATGCTATCGAAATAATACGATTTGAAGAGAGATAGAGAACAGTTTAAAAAGTGATGATCGGATAAAAGAGCAATAAAACAAACAATGATGAAACTCTTTTCTCTCTCTAGACTGCCTTATCGTGGTCAGCTTCTCTCATGAAAACCTTTTAAAGCTATCCATTTTATAAACATGATCAGAACAAAATAAAAACAAGATGTTATCAAAGAGAATCATTCAAGTTCCCCCAATGACTAATGACTGTAGATTTTTCAACACCTTTGACTGCTCTACTCGCTTGCTCTCTTCACTCTAAAATTATCTCAAATATTGGGCATCTCAACAAACACTAAGGCTGTAAAAGAAACATCCATGGCAGCTTCAAGAGCCAACCTGTAAGGAAAGACAAAAAACTACAAACTTTACGCATAATCTCGACTTTTCACAGAGAATTTACCGCCTCTCCCCACGGCTTCCAAGAGATACACCCAACCTCTCAAGAATGGACCCAAACTCCCCATATGAAATTTACCCCATACACAAGGAGAGATTCAGCCCAAACGGAACGGACCCTACAACCCACAAAATGGACTCAGATTCTACAAAATCCTTCTACAAAATCCGCTCATCTCTCGTGAACATTGAGATTTTATGCACCTTCTCTGCAACACAAAAAGGCTTTTTCTAGCCCCGCTTTTTATCACTCGTTTTGTATAATTTCCTCTTTTGCAATAATTATCCACATGAAATTTTTACATCCACTTTAACCATCTATGATAAAGAATTCTAAAGAATTGATTAAGGCAAAAAATGGTTAATTTAGGCTATTTGTAGTCACAATTTATTCTTTTTTATGACTGTTGCATTTTTACTATAGAAATCCAAAATGAATTAATGTATGATGCGTTTTGATATTTATTTGATAAATAAATAAAGGAGGGATACTATGAAAATCAGATATTTTTTTATAGTTGGTGCTATCACCAGTGGTTTATCTTTAGCACTTGAAGCCTCTGAACATGTAGTAAACCAACAACAAAATCCTGTTATTTCTCCTTATACTAATTCTGAAGAAGATTTAAATCTTTTTGAACCAGTAGTTGGTACATTTAATCTATCAAGTAAACTTGTAACTTATAAGAACAATACAGTACTCTATGGAGGTGTGAATGAATTATACAAACAAGGGAAAAATCTATTGTATGCTGTAGCTGAATTTCTGCACTCTATTATCATGCTTTGCATACAAGCGCTCTTCACAGTTCACAACAGTAGTGCTTGAACAGGACAACAAGGAGGGGTCCATAACGCGTTGTGAGGGCAAATCACAGGAGGGGAGGTACCTAGCGGCATTGTGAAAGAAATTCACAAAGGGAGGGGTACCTCACGCGTTACGGATTAAAGATTAAAAAAATCCCTTTATTAAAGATGGGGTTTATTCTACTTCACTTTTCTTTTTATATACGAGGATATTCTTTTAAGTTTTATTTAATTTTTGAGTTTTACATTATGCTCATCTTTTTCTCAAAAACAAAACAACAGTTTTTTCTTAAAAAACTGTATAACGGAGGATTGAGTTCAGATTTTCTTTTCCATACTTTATTAACATAAAAGATTAAGACAAAAGGCGTTAAAGGCAAATACAAACGGCATTTATCTTTTTAAGAGGCATGCATATGCCTTATATCAAAGTTCTGAAGAACAATATTGTACGGAACTGGAGGATAACAATCAGCTTTTTTCGAAAATACAAGAGCAGGCTTTTTCTCAAAAACAAAGCAACAATAAACAAAAATCTTTTCCACAAAGAAGAGAGAACCGTGACTTTTTCATTGATTATTTTCTCTATGACTTGATTCAAGTTATTTTTAGTTCATTCTCTTTTAAAGATTTTTTGTTATAATTTATTTTCTTTATAGTTTTTTTAAAATTTTTTGAGCTATTCTTGATTCAAAAGGAAAGAGTTCCCTTTATTTTCCTCAACACTTTACCGCTCTAAGTTCCAATTTTTATATCGATAATTTGAAATTTTCCATTCTCACTGAAGACAATCTCGCAACAGGCTCTTATTTCATTCTTACCTCTCTGCCCCCCAGACTGAATATTCCTTCACCATTGCACACAAGACATCCTCTCTTCGTTCATTCTGCAATTCATCGTTATTTTCTCATTGCAGAGTTTTCACTGGTAAGCCTTATTTTATTGCATAATTCTAGGTCTTTTGCTCTGAAAGAGCAGATAATTGACCACCGTACCTCCATTTGACAAGCTCCCCCGCATCTATTCAAGAAAAATGTAATTCAGTAGCTTAGCCTTTGCCAGAGCTTTAGCCAAATTCACAGATTCAAAATGGATTTTTTGATAAAATTGTCAAAGGTGCTTTCCACAAAGCAATGGGTTCCCAACAAAGCCAAGTACGTTTCCTGCTACAAATCTTTGTCTCCCTCCTCGAATCTTTTTTGTAAAACCACACGCCGTGCCAAAGAAAAAACACCAAAGTAAAGCAGAGCATAATGTGCCCTTTTGATTTCACTTATCTTCCCAAGATAAAAAAAGCAGAACAAGCTCTCTTGGTTTTTCATTCTTTCCCAAAAGAAATGTCCTTTCCCCAAGTCAGAGTACCCTTCTGCGAGCAAATTTCCTCATAAAGGTTAAAGCTATTAAACCGCCCATTTTTAAATTTCATCAAGCGCCTGCTTTAAACGATCCTCTGTCACTCTCTCCTCAAAAATTTGCTCCTCTAGCCAAAAACTTCAAATGCACCCCTAGCAAGCCCCTAGAATTATAAGGATTAATAGTCTGGCAAGCCGCGGCAAAAATACCGATCATAATTAAAAGCCCACAATAAAATTTTGGGCAATCTTTGTTGACTTCGTCATTATAGAGAAATTGCACTTCGCGATCTGGTAAGAAGATAGTGGCCCAATAATCCCCTTTTCCCTCAATTTCAACCGATCACCCTAAGCTCTTTAAAAGCGCCGTCGCGCTTTCCATAGTCAGAACTTCATCATCATCATAAACCTCATAGAGCTCTTCTTCCGCTTCTTCCTCTCTTGTCTGTTTCTCCCATGTCCATTCCCCCTATGCTTATTCCCCTCTCATGACTTCTCAAACGCTATATCATATTCTTTCAACGCTGTTTTCAGTTCTTTTCTTAAACAGCAGTACATTCTCACCTGCTTAAACACACCATAATAAAGTTCCAAAACAACCATGGGAATAATAGCAATCCAAATTGTCACGAATGTAAGGACTAAGGCAAAGAGTACTATAAGAATCTCATACATATTCCCCCTATCGTTCTTTTTATCCGGATCCTTTTGGTGGCGGGTTATTTCACCTCGTTGCTGGTTTATTTCTTTCAATTTCCAGGTATTTTTTCTCAACAAACACCATAATATTATGTAAAGTATCAACATAACCGGTATAAAGGCTACAACACACACTGTAATAACTTCCCAGAGCACGAAGATAGAAGAAAAAGTGGTATCCTGCCACACGCTCAGCTTCCACTCTGCCAATCTTGGCAGAAAAAGAATCCTGTTACACAGCTCAACGATGAGAGAGAGAAAATAAATGACAATACACTCTCTAAAAGAAAAAAGCTCCTGCCCGAAAAACAAATAGCGCAATTTGTTATAAAATGCTGAATTTTCCCACTTCATTGTTCTTCCTTTTTCTCATGTAAGCCACACTCCTTTTCTCATACGCGCTCTTTTAAAAACCACTAAAAGTGCAATGGATATCTTGCTTTACTTTCAACAAACCACAAAGACTTTCTAAAAGCGCGGTTGCTTTCCAAAGGATAAGAGCATCCTCCTCATCACCAACCTGATGGGCTTCTCTTCACCCTCTGTCTTATGATGCCTCAACCCTGCCTTCTTTTTTGTCACAGAGCTGCTAATCAGTCTTTTCCTCTCTATAACTGTGCAAGTGCTCTGTCGCGCTCTTCTCTTACGCGTTTCAATTCTCGTTTCACTCTACAATACACCCTCGCACGTTTGAGAACAGAGTAATACAGTGTTAAAATAAACAGCGTCACGAAAATAGAATAGACTATCAAAACCAAACTGAAAAAGACAATTAATGCTATTAAAAGACCACTCATTTCCCCTCAGATCCCCTTGCTCAAAATAAAAAGGATGAAGAATATCGCACTGAATTTTTCCCCTATCGCCTAGACTTAACTCTCTGGAGATTTATCGCCCTCTAGACCAATCACTTGTAGACTATGCATCGCTTCATCTCGCTGCCAAGTTGTTTCTTCCAATTGCTGAAGGTTTTTTTTCAACAGATACCCCAACAGAATGTGCAGCACCAACATCACCGGTATAAAGATAAAAATCCCCTTCAAGATGATTTCCAGCACAAATACGAAAACATCCCAAACGCCAGCCTCCCACTCTGTCAGTTTCCATTTTACTAGGAGTGGTATAAAGATGGCACATTTTAAAACCACAAGGATAACAGAAATGCAGAATATTCTTTTATAATCTCTGCTTGAAAGAAACGTTTGTTCGAATGAAAAAGAGCGCGGTTCTTTATCAAATGTTGCATTCTTGCCCTTCATTGCTTCTTTCCCTCTCATAGTTTCTCAAACGAACATATCGCGTTCTTTCAGCACGCTTTTGCGTTCTTTTTTCACTTGGAAATACAATCTCGCCCGCTTGAATGTAGAATAATAAAAGAGCAAAATGTAAATGATAATATTAGAAGTAAAAATCGTCACGAGCATAAGCCCTAGAGCCAAAAATTCCATAAGACGATTATTCACTTTCCCCCTCATGCCCTTTTTATACAGATCATTTTGTAGATGGTTTATTTTATGGTGTTTGCCGGTTAATTCTTTCAGTCTCTGAATGTTTTTTTTCACCCCAACCGTAAAGACTATGTAGAGTCCCAACATCACCGGTATAAAAGCAACAACACACACCGCTATAACTTCTAACAGCACGTAGACAGACAAAAGAGTACGATCTCCCCACACACTGAGCTTCCACTCTGCTAAGATTGGCACCAAGAGGATCTTTCTGCAAAACTCAAGGATGAGAGTGAGGAAACAGATAACGATATAATCTTTCATTGAAAGAAACGCTTGTTCAAAAAAGAAAGAGCGCGGTTCTTTATCAAATGTTGCGCTCTCCCTCTTCATTGCTCTTCCCTTTTTTCATGCCAGCTCTTTTAAGAACCGCTAAAAGTACAATGGATGCTTCAAGTACGACGCATGCTTTTTCCTTGCTTTCTCCATTTCCAAAACCGCCTTGTTGTACACTCTTGCATGTTGTGAAGCGCAACAACTACTCCTTTAAGAAAACATCAAGGATCATCTCCACAAAAGCATCCCCTTTTGCCTCTAAGATCTCTTGCCTCTCTTCATCCCTCTCTTTCCCTCACAACAACTCTAAGCCACTACACACACTTTTTCAGCGCTTTTGATAACTGTCTCGTCACCTTGTAATACGCACACAAACGCTTGAGAAAAGAGTAATACAGTGCAACAACTGCTATACTTAAGAAAACATCAAGAAACACTCCCCCAAAAAAAAGGAAGAGGAACATATATCCCATCATCATCGTACAAGATATTGATTTATAATGATAATTCACTGTTTTGTATGTTGAGTGAGAGTCCCGAATAACGTAAGATTCTCTCATTTCAAATCTGTTTATCTTGAATCAATCAAAACCACTATTTGCACATAACAAGTGGGATGAGCGTGTGGATCAAATTTGTATAAGAAAGGACTAAAAATGGCTCTTATGAACCGTCTTAATGCAAGGGCTGTCGCAACATTGGGAGCTGGCAAATATAATGATGGTGCCGGCTTGTTACTTCATAAGCGTAAAGATGGAGGTGCTCAATGGATTTACCGTTTTACCATTCATGGGCGGCGCCGCGAAATGGGCTTGGGTGCCTTGAGAGATGTTTCTTTAAAACAAGCCCGTGAATTGGCAACTGGGTGGCGTTCTGTTCTTCGTGAAGGTCGTGACCCTATTAAAGAACGTGAAAAACAAAAGCGTGAGGCAATAAGTAATCTCCATTATTTAAAAGATATCGCGTTGGATGCTTTTGAAAGTCGTAAAGCTGAATTAAAAAATGATGGTAAAGATGGGGATTGGTTTTTACCATTACGCCTTCATATTCTCCCTAAACTAGGCTGTCTTCCCGTTTCTGAGATTACACAAACAGAGATACGCAATACGCTTGCTCCTATTTGGCATACAAAAGCTGGAACAGCTAATAGAGCTCTTATTCGTCTCAATCTTTGTCTCAAACATGCGGCTGCTTTGGGTTTGAATGTTGATTTACAAGCAACAGAAAAAGCACGTGCTCTCTTAGGTAAACAACGTCATAAAACGCAAAATTTACCAGCCATGGATTGGAGAGAGGTTCCGGCTTTTTATAAAACACTCTGTGAAGCATCAACCATAACACAACTGGCTTTGCGTTTGCTTATTCTGACAGGCGTTCGTACCAATCCTTTACGTCATATTCATAAAGATCAAGTTGAGGAGGATATATGGACCATTCCTGCTGAGAATATGAAAGGAAGGCGTGATGCTACAACAGAATTTCGCGTGCCTCTATCAACAGAAGCATTAGAAATTCTAAAACAAGCACGCGGGCTTTCTCGTAATGATTTCTTTTTTTCTGCTAGAGGTCGTGGTCCCCTCGCTGAGAAATGTATGGCTACGTATATGAGAAAAAATAAAATTGAAGCCTGCCCCCATGGTTTTCGCTCTAGTTTACGCAATTGGCTCGCTGAAACAACCGATGCCCCCTATGAGGTCGCTGAAACCATTCTAAGTCATACGGTCGGCGGTAAAGTAGAGCGTGCCTATCGTCGGACTGACTATCTAGAACAGCGCCGCGTTTATATGGATAAATGGGCGGCTTATGTCACGGGTCAATCTTAAGATATGGGGTGAATAACCCCATTATCTGTGGATAACTTTAGCTCTCTTTTCTCTCATTCTCTCTCAATAAGACTCATAAATTATCACATAAGAAATTGTATGATAAAATATTGTTTTCTATAAATAAAATACCTTCAAAAATGAACCAAAATGTGGTTAATAAATGGTTATGATTTGTTACCATTTTTTTACTTTTGAAAGGAAATTATTATGACAGAAAATGATATTCTTTTGACAGACCGTGAAAGTGCAAAACTGCTTCATATGAGTGTCTCAACATTCCGCCGTCATGTAACTAATGGCTCTCTCCCAAAACCTTTAAAATTTGGTTTTTTATCGCGTTGGTTACAATCAGATCTTATCAATGTAATCGAGCAAGCGAAACAGCAACGTCAAAGCGACGCAGCATAAAAAGAAAACCTTGTCACGTAAGGACGGACAAGGCTTTCTCAAGCTCATCACCCTAGAGAGTGCACAATCTGTCCTATGACGCAACGTTATAGGATTTTAAATGATGTGTTCTTTTACGCATGCGCAGGGCATTACACGTGCTGTGCTGAGGGTTTGGCATGGGCGCCTCTTTCAACCCTATGAAAATGCAAAATAGATATAAGATATCTATTCTAACAGTAGCTATTGAAGAAATAGTAAAAATGTATTACATTAGAATTATATTGTAACACATTAAGTAGTCGTAAAATGGCTGAGACAACATTTACCTTTCGCGTCGATGATGTATTAAAAAATGAATTTTCCAAAGCAGCAAAGGCGTGTGATAGATCTGCTGCACAATTATTGCGCGATTATATGCGCGATATCGTAAAAGAACAAAAAGAAAAAAGTGCACACGATTTATGGTTTCGGGAACAAGTTCAATTAGGGATAAATTCTGCTAATGCAGGTGATATAATATCTTCTGAAGAAATCGAAGCAGAAGCAAAGGAATGGCGATTAAAAACACAAAGTAAACTCGATAGATCAACTTTATGAAGCTAATTTGGACACAAGTAGCACACGTTGACCGCAAAAAGATACGTGAATACATATCACAAGATAATCCTTCCGCTGCCTTAAAGTTTGATCAGCTTTTATCTGAAAAAGTAGAAAAACTTGTTAAACTTCCTACTCTTGGTCGTTTAGGACGAATTGTAAATACACGTGAACTTATTGTACATCCAAATTATATCATGATTTATGATATTTCAAATGGCGTTGTGCGTATTTTACGTGTGCTTCATACAAAGCAAAAATTTCCTTAATCAACTGTATTTTTATTTATTTGGTAATTGAAGCAAATTATTTTCTACAATACTGCGCTCCCTATCAGTAAGTAATGATAGATTACTATTTTTATAATGTTGCGAATATGATTGCATAATGCACTTTGCACACCGTTTAGTTTCTACTCGTAAAAATAATGATGATACTCTTGGTAAACGACGCTTTATTGTCAATGATATCACGGTCGAAAAGCTTGGGGAACTCTTAAAAGCCCCCCGTGGTCTCTTAATGGTGCGTGATGAATTGTCTGGTTTTTTAGCCAATCTGGAACGTAAGGAATATCAAACAGACCGTGCTTTTTATCTAACGGCTTTTAATGGAGATGATCAATTTACCTGTGACCGTATCGAGCGTGGAACCGTTTTTATCCCTCATGTCACTTTATCTATGATTGGAAACATTCAACCCTCACGAATTATTCCCATCATTCAAGCAATACAGCGTGGAATAAACGATGACGGTTTTTCGTGAAATCTCTGGAGACAATAGCTCCCAAGGCAGTCGACCTATCATACGTTATGAACAGCATCCTTTAGTGAAAAGTCATAAGACATCGCACTGAGGCAATTTGGAAATCTTATAAAATATTAAACAATATAACAGTGAACCTTCAAAGCACTCCCCATCATTAGTTTTGGGGGGCTTTGGGGGTGCTTCTTATATGTATTATTTTATTTTTGATTAAAAAAAATATACAAGGGGGGAAAAGGAACCCTCAAAACCTTCAAAATCCTCAAAAGTCATAACCATAATGGTCTTGATAGCATTTCTTATGAGTTATAAACTATCTTTTGAAAGGCTTAAAAAAATCAGCACTTTCCATGGTGAGATAGTTATCATTATCATCTGCTTCATCCACTTCCCCTGCCACTTCAACAAAAGTTGTTTTGGAGGCAACAGATACTGTTTGCGGATCCAAACTCAAAATTGGAACGTTTTTAGGAAAACCTGTTCAATAACGCTGGGCAAGATTAAGCGCGTTGTCAATATCATATTTTGTGATAGTATCTACAAAGCCTAGACGGTTTTTTCTTTGAAAACTCTCCTTATAAAACTTAAGTTTTTTGACATTGCCAGTCAAAATAAGTGCAATAAGGTGAAATTCTGCAAGGCAAAATTCACTATTTGTTGGCAAAGCCGCATAATCATAGATGATTTGGTTGGTGTTTTGGTTATCAGCCCATTTAAGAATATCCACACAGATTTGCTTTAGTTTGCCTTCTTCAACTTCAACACTAGAAACTGTATAAACTTCTTCTGCCTCTTTGAGAGCTATATATTGAGGATTCTCGGGAAAAACATCCCTATGAGCAGTGGAAAAGGCAAGTGTTGAAAGTGAAGCCTTGAATATAACGATCGGTGTTTTTCCTTTTGTATAAAGGCTGTACATTATATTAATGATACGGTCTTTGCTTATAAAATAGGCATTACGATTATAATTTTTGTCGCGATAGACTGTCCAGTTCATCATTTTTAATGTTTCAGAAACTGTATTAAGGAGAGCTAAAGATTGTACATCAATACGTGCATCCGCCGCCTCTCGCTCCTTTAAAACGGTCAGATGTCCTTCAGCAAATTGAACAGCGTGATTAACATATTTTTCCACATCATCGTCATCCAAATGTTCAGAAATCGTACCTGCTTTTACGGCATTTTGATAGGATTTCAAGACATCAATTTGACCTGTTAATGCTAAACAAGCCAAATGCCATAGAATATCGAGACAAGAGCTATATTTTTGAACAAGCGCTTTGCTTTCTATCGCTGCTTCTAAATCCTGAGCACGCGCCCATTGTATCACCCGCTCAGAAATTTTGATAAGCTCCTGCTCATTTAATGTCTCTACACGAATATCAATCCCTTTATCAACACCACTAAAAACCCCTCCCCCAATCGTATTAAAAGACTGATAAATATTTGTAGCTGATATCTGCCTACATTTTCTACTATCGTGAATATAATGGCAAGCGACAGAAATCTCTTTATTAGATATTTCAGCTTCAATACGGACATTGTAATTGTCATGGAGACGTATAAAACCAAAATCAAATTGAATAAAGCGGTCGGGCAAAACCAACCACATTTTTCCAGACTCTGTGGCAAACCACCCTTGGGTTTTAAGAATGCGCGTTGCTGCTGTGAGACTCATCAAACGCTGTTTCGGTTTTTTGCGTGTTAAAATGTCATCCAATTCGTTATTTTTATAAGCCTCAGCAAAAAAGATAACGCGCTCAACCTGTGTCATCTTTTCATAATCAGAAAACTCTGGTGTATGTAATTGAGGTGTAGGTTTGTAATTCCTTAAAGCTTCGGTATCGCCGAGTAGAGCCTTTGCAACGAGAGAATGATTAGCAGATTCTTCACGTAATTTTTGCTCAATATCTTGTGCTTGCGCCCAAGCTAACACTTTGTTTAAAGCTATCTTAACGTGGTTTTCAAAAAACTCCAGCGCTGTAACTCCAAAATCTTCTTCTGAAGAAATCAGCATATCCTCATATTGAGGTTGCGATTCTTTACCGTTAGCATATTCACAGCCAAAACAATAAGCAGCAGTAGTAAGACTGACAGAAACCCACAATCTTCCGCTATCCCGTCCATAATCTATGACACCATAATGAATACGCACTATGCGATCGGGGAGGTGATAATAAGCAAACATATCACCCATTTCATCGCGATGGGGCTCCCAACCAACTTTTTTTAAAATCTCTGTTGCGTCTTTGGTTTGCATCGTCATTACCCCCCAGCATGTTCCATAATTCTTTTACAGAGAAATTCATAAAAATTACTTGCGTAATACTGGGGATCGCTAGGTGGAAATCTAAGATAGAGCGGGCACTCACAATCCTGAAACTGAGTATAATCAAAGTAAAAGGTTTCACCAAAATCAGTTCTACTGACAACAAGCTGCTGTGGTTTTGCTAAACCACTTTTCATTTCTGTTAAGCGATTATAGACAATATCACCACCATAAACAGTTTCAAAGTCTACACCATAAATGCTAAAAATTTCCTCGCAACCAATTTCTCCTCCTCCGTAATTTTTTAAAAAACTCTTGTAAAAAGGTACGGGTTGCGGAGTGGGAGTGTGCTCAATCTTTTCAATCGGTTGATCACCATCAGGTATCTCAGCTCCCACGCTTTCTTTAATTCTTTTGCAAAGGAATTCATAAAAATTACTGGCGTAATATTCGCAATCTTCAGATGGAAGCATGACATAGAGTGGGCATTCTCCATCCCGAAACTGCGTATAATCAAAATAAAAGGTTTCACCAAAATCTGTTCTGCTAACGAAAAGCTGCTCTGGTGTCACAAAACCACGTTCTCTATTGAGTAAGTTTCGGTAAACAATATCACCAGCAGGAATACCTTCCCCACAATCTCCATAAATGCTAAAGATTTCATCACCACCAATTTCTCCTCCTCCATATTTTTTTAAGAAAACTTTGTAAGAGGATGTGAATTGTAAGCCGAGAGTTTTTTCCGCCTTTTCAATCTGTAAATCATCTGTTTCATTCTCTTCATCATCTTCACTACCCAAATTGATAATCTCATCATCATATTTATTCACTTTATCAATTAATACTGCAACATCAGCTAAGGTATAGGTTTTCATAAATCTTCCCCTGCGTGCTCTTTAATTCTTTTACAGAGAAATTCATAAAAATTACTTGCATAATAATGTGACGCTCCAGATGGAATCTTGACGTAGAGTGGGCATTCACCATCCCGAAATTGAGAGTAATCAAAATAAAATGTTTCACCAAAATCAGTTCTATTCACGGCAAGCTGATTTGGTTTTGCGAAACCATTTTTTATATCCGTCAAATTATAGAAAACAATATCACCAGCAGGACACTTATCAAAACTTGCGTTATAAATGCTAAATATTTCATCACCTCCAATTTCTCCTCCTTTATAATTTTTTAAAAAACTCTTATAAGAAGATGTAAACTTTACACCAAGAATTTTCTCAGCTTCTTCAATCCTTTCATCACTAACCGCATCCTCTGCAGTGCCAAAATCAACAATATCACTATATTTATCAACTAATTCTGCAACATCAGCTAAGGTGTAAGTTTTCATGGATGAACCTCAAAACTTGCGTTATAAACGCTCCATATTTCCTCACTATCAATTTCACCTTTTCCATAGTTTTTTCCAAAAGCTCTTGTAAAAAGGGATAGGTTGCGGAGTGGGAGTGTTCTCAATCTTTTCAATTGGTTGATCACCATCAGGTATCTCAACTCCCACGCTTTCTTTAATTCTTTTGCAAAGGAATTCATAGAAGTTACTTGCGTAATACTCTGAATCTCCAGATGCAATTTCAACATAGAGTGGGCATTCACCATCCCGAAACTGAGAATAATCAAAATAAAATGACTCATCCAAATCATTTGTACAAACGACAAGCTGTTGTGGTTTTGCTAAACCATTTTTTATATCTGTTAAGTGATTGTAAACAATATCATCACTACGTGCAATCTCAAAGTCTATAAGATAAACGCTCATTATTTCTTCATAACCAATTTCTCCTCCTCCGTAATTTTTTAAAAAACTCTTGTAGGAAGTTGTAAACTGCAAACCGAGAGTTTTCTCTGCTTTTTCAATTAGTACATCATCAACTCCATCATCAGCAGTACCAAAATTAATACGATCATTATATTTCTCAACTAATTTTGTGACATCAGCTAAAGTGTAAGTTTTCATAGATGATCCCCCCCTAAAACTATTCATTATAAATTACAATTCACTTCTATAATAGAAATGTTTGCACTCTTAAAAACAAGAAAGGAATGGCGATTCAGCAAAATGAAACTGCCATATTAAAAGACATTATTCTAAATTATCGATAATTCTTTTACATAAAAATTCATAAAAATTACCTGCGTAATACTCGGAATCTCCAGATGGAATTCTGATATAGAGTGGGCACTCACCATCCTGAAACTGAGAATAATCAAAGTAAAGTATCTCACCAAAATCATTTTTACTGACGACAAGCTGCTGTGGTTTTGCTAAACCATTTTTTATATCGTTCAAGTTACGGTAAACAATATCATCACTACGTGCAATCTCAAAATTTGTATTATAAACGCTAAATACTTCCTCACCACAAATTTCTCCTCTTCCGTAATTTTTCAAAAAACTCTTGTAAGAAGATGTGAATTGCAGTTCGAGAATTTTCTCAGCCTTTTCAATTAACACATCATTAACAGCATTGTCTGCAGTACCAAAATTGACACTATCACTATATTTATTAACTAATTGTGCAACATCAGATAAAGTGTAAGTTTTCATAAATCTTCCCCTGCGTGCTCTTTAATTCTTTTACAGAGAAATTCATAAAAATTACTTGCGTAATACTGGGGATCGCTAGGTGGAAACTTAAGATAGAGCGGACACTCTCCATCTCGAAACTGAGTATAATCAAAGTAAAAGGTTTCACCAAAATCAGTTCTACTCACAACAAGCTGTTCTGGTTTTGCTAAACCATTTTTTATATCTGTTAAGTGATAATAAACAATATCACCAGCAGGAATACCTACATAATCCCCATAAATGCTAAATATTTCTTCACAACCAATTTCTCCTCCTCCATAATTTTTCAAAAAATCTTTATAAGAAGTTGTGAACTGTAAGCCGAGACTTTCCTCAGCTTTCTTTATCCATATATCATCAGGCGCATCCTCTGCAGTGCCAAAATCGATAACATCCTGATATTTATCAACTAATTGTGCAACATCAGCTAAAGTATAAATTTTCATAGTTTATTCTCCTTGTTTTTTAGCTTCATCTTTTCTTCTATAATCTTAGCGCGTTCCTTCCAATATTTGGGTCTCCACCTATCAAAAATGTCTCTATCAATACCCGATCCCATTGTATTAGGATTAATATGAATAACAGAATGATGTTCATTATGAAACTTATTAGTAACTTCTGCTATGGGGCCATCATGTGTTTGCAGCATATGATGCAATTCAACAGGTTTATTATCGAAGCCTAGAGGTGCTTTTCCTTTTTTCATCCTCTCAATATTGGTACCCCATACTTTTTTCCCTCCTTGTCTCCAAGAAACAATCTGGTTAGGATCAAACAGATCATCTCTCTGATAGACTTTGTTTGTCTGAGTGATTTTTTCTCCCTTGTAAGTCATTTCAAACTCAACCTCA
Source organism: Bartonella heixiaziensis (assembly GCF_046245125.2). GTDB lineage: Bacteria > Pseudomonadota > Alphaproteobacteria > Rhizobiales > Rhizobiaceae > Bartonella > Bartonella heixiaziensis. The sequence goes on from NZ_CP176404.1 coordinate 1,683,091, forward strand.
ATGGGAGCCGCTGACCAGAATTTTCTTTCCTGACCCAAATATTGAGTTGCAACAATTTCATCACTCATCTTTCCAATTGATTGAGCGATTTCCTCTCCTGTCTTAACAGCTGTTGTTTCAGTTTTAGCAGCGAATTTGATGAGATCTTTTTCTACAAGCGTGCCCGCAAGCTTTACGCCTCCCTTGGCTATTGCAGCAACACCGTCAGTAGCCACTATAGAACCCACTTCATAAGCCATTTTTCCTGCTGCTTCACCTGCCATTTCGCCAGATTCAACACCAGCACTGAAAGCTCCATCCCTCCCTTTCTCCATTGTTTCATGTATGTGATCTGTATGCCCTCTAAAGGAATCCTTTATGTGATCTATACGCCCTCTAAAGGAATCCTTAACACCTCCCCAGAATTGACCAACTCCTTCCCAGAGTTGACCTGCACCTTCCCAGACATCATCAAATATATGCCCACTCGTGACCCAAGCTTTTGCTGTTCCAACGCCTTGAAGGGCATTTTGATAGATCTCATCAACTGAACTGTTTCCTATTGCCGATCCTAATTCTTTAACGTCATGAACTGTCGCATATATTCCGTTTCCTATTGCCGATCCTAATTCTTTAACGTCATGAGCTGTCTCAGATATTCCGTTTCCTATTGCTTTTACGGCACCAACAATCGTACCCTTCGCAAGACCTATCTCAAAAATCCTATCTTGCTCTTCACTAATCTCGAACCATTTTTCGTTAACCTCTCTTCGACACTGATCATCAGGGCACTCTTCTAACTCTTTCTTCTTCTGAGCGCGTTGTGCACTACTCAAAAAGTTATTTGCAGCGGCATTACCAGCGGCATCGGCGCCGGCATCAACATTGCCACCGGCAAGGGCAGCGGCAACGCCCCCAGCAGCCCGTGCGACATCAATGGTGTGGTCTCTAAAGTCAGCAAACTGCGCATCAATCTTTGCGTTTATACGCGCTTCCTCTTCCGGAGTTGGGGTGCGACCGTTTAGATCCCCCATTTCCTCTTTCACAATGCCTTGCACCCACAATTTAAACTGGAGCATGGCTGTGGCTTCACCCACAGCCCCGCCGATAGCACCGGCAGAGCAAGCACCACTCGCAACCGCGCCTTTTAAGCAGCCAAGACCGGCGTGGGCAACGATCTGTGTGACCGTATCTATTTTGCCTTCAGCCTTGGCGGTACCGATTTCTTCTGCCAACGATTTGCCAACCGTATCAGACAGGGCGATGCGCAGATTGTTAAAAAAGTTCTTGTCAAGAGAGCCACCCTCAAGAGCCGTTTGCACGCCTGTGCCAATGGCGGCTTTGATCAGGTTCTTTTCCGCTTCAAGGGCGATACGATCGACAAAAGGAGCGGTTTTTGGCAAAGATTGTCCAACACCAACCATTTCCGTTATTTGGCTGGTTAAGCCTGCTGTCAACATCGACGAAACAATGCTGAGAATATTCTTGGAAGAGCCAAGCTCATGCAAGGCGCCGGCAATATTGCCGCGATTATTGACAAGAGCCACAGCGCTTTTGTTAATCAGCGCTTGGACACCTGCCTGTATCGCTGCATTCATGGCGGTGCTAGAGCCAAGCCCCAAAGCACCGGTAATGGCACTGGCAGCGCCCGAGGCTGCTCCGCCTGTAACCGCCGTGACAGCCAATGCCACGAGAGCCGCACCGGCTTCTGTCAGCCCTTGGGCTTTATAATCCCAATCTTTAAATTCAGCCTTTACTGCTTGCCAATCCACTTGCTTGGATAATTCTGGATCATCACGCAGTTGCTTGATCCATGCCAAGCCTGGAGAGTGTGACAATTGCTCAAGGGATTTGTCTAAATCACCGGTTGCCTGATATTCGACAACAAAGCCATTGCCTGCATCAAGCTTCATGCCACCCTTAGCATCTATGGTGACATGCTCGATGGTCTCCTTAAGGTAACCTTCGTCACCCTCACTCCACCACACAAGGTTTTCATTACGCTGATAAACATCCTTAAAATCTTGATCCTTGTTGGTCAGAAACTTGATCTTCCCCTTATCTGATGCCAAATGCATCTCGCCACCACTTGATAGCCCTGCCGCACCAAGTGTGAGATCCCCATTTTGCGCATGCATGGAGAGGTCTTTGCTAAACTCCACCGTGCTTTTGTTTGTGGTAACTTCAGTTGATTGTTGACGAAACTTATTCTTTTGTTTCGATTTGTCGCCTTCTTTGCCCCTAAGATCCAAGTCAAAACTGTTAACGTCTTGCACCGAAGTCAGCGTGAAAGCACCACCACTGGTGAGATTCCCATTACCTTCTCCTTTTACCTTAACCCCATCCATGATGAGGTCGTCGTTCGTAACAACGTTAAGATCATCCCCACTGTTGACTTCTGCCAAACGGTGCTCTCTGCTTTGGGCGTTATAATGCCCTTTTTCCAATGTCTGTGCATGTTCACTTTCTAGCGCCAATGCACTAAACGTGGCAGAACCACCGATAATCATCGTCATCGGACCGCCGCTGGTGAATTCCCCACCCTCTGCGCCAAGATCACCAAGGGATTGGATGTTTAATTCATGATTAGAGAGAATTTGTCCCTTCTGCCCAGCTCGATCACCAAAACCATATGCATTCGTGTCACGGATTTTAGCGGTGCTATTGACAATCGTATCACCCGTCATGGCAACCGTATCACCATGAATAACACCGGAATAATTGGCTAAAAGACCGTTACTGGTGAGTTCTACAGCACCGGTACCAAGCAAAAACCCACCATTATTGAACAAAGTTTGCGTGGTCGAAACGTGCAGTGCATCATCACTTACCACAGCACCGCTATTGGTAAGACGGTCCGCATTCAAGGTGACGCCATTGCCTTTCAAACGTGCACTGGCAAGATTTTCTTGCTGCGTTTTTGCCCCATAAACATCTTGTGCTAAAGAAGAATTTGGTGCCAAATAAACGTGGGGCACTAAGACCTCTTGTCCGTCGACAAGGTGGGTCTCAAGCCAGATCATATCCTTTTTGATCCCAGCAATCTGCTGAGGCGTTAAGGGCTTGCCTAGCACTAACCCCAAGGGACCTTGCTGCTCCACAGCATTGTCATAGAGCCTTTGCATTTGAGCATTGGGATCTTCAACATCAAGAAGAGTGCGATTGCCTGTCAGCTCAAAGATTTGCTCACCCACCAGACGATATTCAAAATAAGCATCGCCCAATCTTTTAAACACGTGCTCAGGCTTATAATTGCCAATCTTTTTTAAATAATAGTCCGATCCTAAAAATTTACTTGGGTTGATAAAGTCCTGTCGCGTCTCGATTAAAAACGGCACATCCGGTGATTGGCTGCCAGCCAACTCTGTCTTGACAGAGTTAAGCCCATCTTGCGTTGGCACCTGTATGGATTCTGGTGCGGGTGTTTGGATACTCGGTGCAAAAAGCCCTTTGTGCCCTTTCAAACCATTGATAATACCGTCCAATCGATCATTGCTAATCAGTGGTTTGGAACCGTCAAAATCGGGTGTTTGTCCCCCAGCCAAACCTTGATCGCCAGAGCTATAGCTGATCGACGGTTTAAAACCATCAACGTCAGTATTTTTAACGCCAGTCAAGCCTTTATTGCCAGAGCTTAAACCAATTTGACCGGCTCCATCACGCACTGCATGATTGTCAAGAGTGTCTGTAACCTTGACATCAAGAGTGCCACCAGCTTCAATCGTGCCGTAAACAGCATCATAAGTGCGTTTGGTTATTACAGGATTATCAACATATTCCCATGTGTCTGTATCTCCTAATTGAATAAGCCCTGCACCCAAAATATCACCAGATGTAGTTTCGATATGTGTTGTCGTCTCAATCTTGGTTGTTTCGGTTAAATCACGCCCCTCATTGAGCAGCGTATCGCCATGCATCACAATGTTGCCATTGGCAGCAATTAAGCTATAGCTATTACGGATATCGCCGGCATGAACCGTGAGATGACGCCCTGCTAAAATCTGGGCAGCATTACTGGTAAAATGAGGCTGCTGCTGACTAACCGTCGTTGTAACTCTGGTAGTTGTGGTAGTTGTATCAACAAAAAGCCACCCATCTGTTTCGGTATGTGATGTTTCATGGACATTGCGATTAACCACTTTATCGGTAACTTCAACCCCACCTTCGCGCACATTGGTAAGCGCTGAGACATCGAAGGTCATATCGCCGGATACGGCTTCTAAAAGCCCTGAGCTGTTGATCACATGACCAGCTCGCTCTCCACTTAAACCACGGATGATGAGATTGTCTTCAGCAATGACGTCGGCAAACTTATTGATAAAATCCCCATCTAAGGAGAAAATGGCAGATTTCTTGGCATAAATCAGCCCGCTATTGCTCATATCAGCGCTCACATTGAGCGCAACCCCATCACCACTTGAACCAATACTGCCGGCATTGTCCAAAACATCTGCGGTTAAAACAAAAGCGCCACCACTTTTGAGAACTCCGTCTTCACCATTTAAAACCAGAGCAGCTTGCCCCAATGACGGATCATGGCTTTCTGCTATAAGCGTAAAGCTGTCACTGGCTAAAAGCTGACCTGAATTGGCTAAAGATCCAAGCTTCGCATCAACAACACCGCCCACCATGATACCGGAATTGCTTAAAACACCATGGCTGTTGAGAGTAAGTACTCCGCCTTGCGCTTCCACAAGCCCAGCTTGGTTAAGGGTGTCTGCCTTCAGCGTTACATCATAGGCGGCAACCTTGCTTGGTTCGCCCAGCGTCAAGGTGCCATCGGTTGAGAGCTCTATCCGCTCTTGCGCAACAATGCGCCCCGTTTGGTTTAGAGTGTTTTGCGCACGCAAAGCAATAACGCCATTGCTTGCAAGCATACCGCTATTGGTTAAATCACCGTAACTTTCGAGAGTAAGTTCCTCACCTTGCGCTTCTATAAGCCCAGCTTGATTAAGGGTGCCTGCCTTCAGCGCCACATCATAGCCACCAACTTGGCTTGTCTCACCCAGTGTCAAGGTGCCATCAGTTGAGAGCTCTATCCGCTCTTGCGCAACGATGCGCCCCGTTTGGTTCAGAGTGTTTTGCGCATTCACAGTGATTGCGCCATTGCTTGCTATCGTACCACTATTGGTTAAATCACCGTGGCTTTCGAGAGTAAGCTCCTCACCTTGCGCCTCTATAAGCCCAGCTTGGGTGAGTGTGCCTGCCTTCAGCGCCACATCATAGCCACCAACTTGGCTTGTCTCACCCAGTGTTAAGGTGCCATCAGTTGAGAGCTCTATCCGCTTTTGCGAAACAATGCGCCCCGTTTGGTTCAGAGTGTTTTGCGCACGCACAGTGATTGCGCCATTGCTTGCTATCATACCACTATTGGTTAAATCACCGTGGCTTTCGAGAGTAAGCTCCTCACCTTGCGCCTCTATAAGCCCAGCTTGGGCGAGTGTGCCTGCCTTCAGCGTTACATCATAGCCACCAACTTGGCTTGTCTCACCCAGTGTTAAGGTGCCATCGGTTGAGAGTTCTATCCGCTTTTGCGAAACAATGCGCCCCGTTTGATTTAGAGTGTTTTGCGCATTCACAGTGATTGCGCCATTGCTTGCTATCGTACCACTATTGGTTAAATCACCATGGCTGGTCAGTTGAAGGTCACCACGCTCAATCTCTATGTGCCCTGCTTGGATCACACTATCAGCAACAATATTAACTGCCCCTTGCGTAGAAATGAGACCATCAACATTCTCGAAACTACCCACATCAATGCGCAAACCATCCCGCGCTAAAACATGCGCACCTTCATCATGTGTAGCGTTTTGTTGATCTGAATTTGTCGCTTCAGCGCTTTTATTGACAAAAGACGTTGCAACAATCTTCATCTCACCGGCTAAAGCACTGAGAAGACCAGCCTCATTATTTATATGACCAGCACGTGTCTCTTTCAGCCCACCAATGCTGAGAGCCTCTTCAGCAATAATTCTGCCCTGTGTGTTGGTCAGATTACCATCACTGAATAGATCCATAGATTTTTTGGCGTAAATCAGCCCACTATTGCTGACATTCCCTGCCACATTGAGGGCAACGCTCTCACCACTAGAGCCAAGCACACCGGCATTGTCTAATCGCCCTGCGATCAAAACCAAAACGCCGCCACTTTGAAGAACCCCTTCGGATGTATTCTCAAGAAAAGCTTGTTGCGGATCGACGCCTTCTTGTGCGTTTACCATCAAATGCAAATCATCGGTTGCAATAAACGTCCCTTGATTGGTAAATGCACCAATATGAGCATCGACACTCTCACCACGCATTGTGCCGCTATTGATAACCCCATCACGCACTTGAAGGGTTAATGCTCCCTCTTGGGCTTCCACAGTCCCTGCTTGGATTAAAGCATCAGCACTTAAAACCACATCATAACTTAAAATCGTGCTCTCTTGACCGGTTGTGAGCATGCCCCCCGCTGTCAATGCAACCTGCTGCATACTGACAATATCACCAGTATGATTGAGAGCACCATGGGCATCCAGCGTTATCTCCCCATTGGACAACACAGAGCCTTCTTGGATCAGGGCACCGTGATGCGCATAAAGGTCAATTTTTTGCTCTGCCACTAAGCGCGCACGTGATGTAAGCTCTGCTGCTTCCACCAAAAGAGAGCCGCCGGCGCTATAATGTCCAGCGCCTACAGTGAGCGCATCATCGGCGCTCAAGACAATATTCCCCTTGGCACCAATATGGTTGTTTAAAGCGGTGATTTGATTGGTTTCAATGATCAGATCGCCAAGGGAAGAAACCCCTGTTTGATCATTGTCTTGCATGCGGCTTAGATCAATTGTTGCTGCTTGGATCTTTAAAAGATCACCGGCGGCTATCCGCCCATTCCCCGCCTCAAGCTTTGCTGCCTGTAAGTGCAAAGAACCCGTCGCTGACTGTTGACCATCACTTCCAATACCGCTTGCTATAAGAGCATGAGACTGGAGCTTGATCACATCGGCGCGCACATCAACAGCACCGCTTGCCGCAACGCGAGCTTTCTCAGCCAGTTCAACATGTTTCAAAGCCTTCAGTTCAACCGCTTCTTCTGAAAAAAGAAGATCTTTCACATGCACACTGTCGTGGTGGGAGTGAGCCTTCACTACTCCTTTGGCACGTGCTTTGGCAATCACCAGCTTGCCATCACTTGTCAATCTCATGGCGCCTGCATTGGCAACCATGTCTCCGCGCATCTTAACGCCGGCGCCTTTATCATTGGCAATCACGCGGATCTGCCCCGCATACATTCCACCAAACTCACTGGAATCAATCGCCAATTCTGGCTCTTTGCCATCAGAACCAAGAGAAGTTGCTTCGCGTTTGTCATAATCAAAATGATTGTGACCAGCGATAACAGCCAAATCTCCTTTGACCTGTATGGGACCCCCGACACTGATCTTGCGCGAAACAAGATCAAAAATATCTAATGCACTCCCATCAGCCCCACGAGCGCCTATGGTGATATCACCACCCTCAACACGCAATCCACTCAAAGCCCCATCGGCTCCAATAATCGGTTGTCCGGTTGATAAAGTCACCCGTGGAGTATTAATAAAGCCACAACCGTTACAGGTAATCCCATTGGGGTTGGCGATAATAACATCCGCCATATGCCCGTGGACTTCGCTCACGCCTTCAAGACGCGAGCGATTGGCACTTACTACTTCATTGAGGATAACCTTTGCCGCACCGCTATAACGCAAATTGCCGTTGCCTGGCACCAATCCCCCAAGCTGTGAACGCGAAACCTCCTCAGTCGAATTGTTCAAAATCACGCCATGGGTATCAACATTGAAATTGTCATATTTGTTATGAGAAAGACCCTGTCCATTGGGGCGAACAATATCAATCAGCGGCACATCATTGCCGGCTTTCCCCACCGTGGGGCGGAAAACAGAGCCAACCCCGTCAGCTGCTTTAATCCCTTGGCTCTCTTGTGCAACAGGACTTCGCGCTCCAAGCGCTTGTGCTTGCAACAACAAAGGCTGAAAAGCTAAGCAAAAACTTAAAACCAGTGAAAGCCCTTTATGGATCCCTCGCTGCAAAACACAAAGAACGCGCTGCCCTCGCTTGTATCCATATCCCAATCTATGCTTTTGATTTTTCAATCCCCGCATCTTCAGCTCCTCATAAAATTCTTTATCTCTTTAAAAAAAACAACCCATATGGGTGTAAACAGCGCAGCGATATTTTTACCGCCCCTTTGCTCTAAAATCTCAATAATGCCCGCACTTGAAATAACCCTGTCGCATTTCCCTTTTCTCGCACTGTTGATTGGGTTAAAATATTCGAATAAGACACATCAACATCCGTAATGTCTCCGGTTGCATGGAAACCCAGAGTTGCCCCAACGAGACACCCGCCAAAACTGTTTTTGCTTACATCATTGGCCACGGCTCCCAGATCAAGCGCCATATAAGGGGCAAATTGGCTCATAAAATTACGCCCCATTCTCGAAGAAAAACCTGGCAACAACAGCGACAATTCATTGCGCCAAAACACCCCATTATTGCCATAATAAATCGCCTCACGCACTCCGCGCACAGAGGAACTGCCACCAAGCGATATTTGCTCTGAACTAAACAACGTGTCGGGTGATAATTGTCCTGAAAACAGTGTGTTATAGCGAAAATTATACTGGTGAAGCGAAAAAGGACGCACGTAGCCTAGAGAAAAAGACAATTTGGAAAATTGCCCTTTGGGTGAATTTTTTGTTGCATTCTCTTGCTCTTTATCGTCATAAGCGCCAAGAATTGCCAAACCCTTATGAAACCCTATATGCGCGCTTAACTCTCCTCCAAGCCACTTGCGCGAATGATCAAGCTCAAAGGTTGCAATAGCCAATTTACGGCTGGAAACATCAACTCGACTGCCCATAATAAAATTATCAGAATATTTCCATGTCAACCGTCCCGTAACCCACGTCTTTCCCTCTTGATCACGATCAATAACCCGTGAAATCCATGGTGTCAGCGATAAAGACTTCCCCGCAGTCATAATATCGGAAAATATCCCCTTAACACTTGAATGATATTGGCTCCACGTCCCATCAAAACCTGTTGTCCAAGTGCCATAGGGAAGAGAAAATGATCCCGTTAGAGTATCACTATTGGGACGCTTATGAGAAAAATGATACGGACTACCATCCATAGAACGCTGATAGCTAAACGACCATTGATCATTGATCCCTAACAGATCATCAAAAGAAAGGCTCAAGCGCGTTTGATAAATTCCTGTTGCTTTAGCGCCAAGATTATCGCTGGAAAGCGTAATAAGCCAAGGTTTCTGTTTTTCAATATGAACATCGAGTATTGAACCACCCGAATTGCTCCCCGCACCAAGATTAATGGTGGCTTGGCGTGAGAAAAGCCGATTGATTTGATCAAGCCCTTGCTCTATCTGGCGCAGATTGGTCGGCTTCCCAATAAGGTTTGGAAAAGCCGTGGTGATTTCTCCTTGAAGTCTCCTCTCAACTTTATGCCCATCAAGGGTAATATCTTCCATCACACCTTCAACAACAACAATCTTGAGATGACCGCCGCTTAAATCTTGCTCAGGCAAATAAGCCCGCACCGCAATATAGCCGCGCTTCATATAAAGCTTGGTCACCGCTTTGAGCACTTTGTTGATTTCGGCAATCCCCAAACACCGTCCTTCCCAAAGAGAAATGGCTTCATGAAGGTCGGTGTGAGAAATCAACTGAGCACCAACAAATTCAATGCTTTTGATCAGCAAACAGGTTGTACCAGACGAAGCACCATAGGGAGATGGGGTATCATCATCTGGCAAAAAGACCCCATGTGTTTCGTTTCTACGGTGTAATTGCTGAAAACGCTGTTCTTGCGTTTGTTGTCGTTGGATGCTCTCTGATTGATTAATCGCTTTCTCACGAATGTTTTCGGCAAAACTCGGCAACGAGAAAAGGCACAAAAAAGCCGCAAAAACAAAAGTAAAAAAAAATCTATGCATTCATTGTGCCCTCAAAGTGAGCAACAAAATGAACCATATCGTCAGCGTCACAGAAAAAATCGCCAACCGCGTAACAATTTTTTAATTTTTTGATGAGAATAATACTTCTAGAATCTAAGAGAAAAGCATAGACTGTACTGTATACACCTGCTTTATTGATTGTGCAAACCATATCATTTCCCCCGCTTTTGAAGATTTTACAATGGCACTGTTAAATGACAATCATACACTCTATATGCTTCTTAATTTTAAGGTGTTGCATGTAATATAATCTTGGGCTTCAAGTAAAGGCCGTTATTCATAGAATAGACCAAATTTATTGGAACTGTTACATATTAGAGACAACAAGAAACACTCCATTATTATCGCTTGATAAGAAAAATAGCATGACAATAGCTTATTACTAAAATAAGAAAAAAAGAAAATGCGTAATGCCATAACTGATGAAGGATTAGCGCATTTTAAAACTGCTTATCCTAATGAAAAAAACACTAAAGATGATCTGTTTTATTATGTTTACGGTCTTTTGCATTCAGAAGATTATCGCACTCGTTATGCTGATAACCTCTCTAAAGAATTGCCTCGTCTTCTTTATATAAAAACTGCTAAGGATTTTGGAAATTTGTAACAGCAGGGCATGAATTGGGTCATTTGTACGTAAACTATGAAACTGTAGAACCTTATCCTGAGACCTTTAAAAAGGGTAATCCAAAATTAACTGACATCTCTAATCCCGAAAAGTTTTATTATGTGACTGAAATGAAATTCGCAAAAGCAGTTAAAGAAAATGGAAAATCTGATAAAGATAAAACCACTGTTGATAAAGATAAAACCACTGTTATTTACAATAGCAATATCACAATAACAGATATCCCTCTTGAAGCTTATGAGTATATCGTAAATGGTAGACCCGCTCTTGAATGGGTTATGGGGCGTCAATGTGTAAAGACTGATAAAAAGAGTGGTATTGTGAATGATGCCAATCGTTATGCTGTTGAAACCATTGGCAACCCTGCCTATCCTCTAGAGTTGTTTCAAAGGGTTATTACAGTAAGTCTAGAAACAATGAAAATTGTTAAGAACTTACCAAAATTAGAACTAAGAGAAACTGAATAAGCTTATTAAAGCATGCTCACATGATAGGCATATTAACCTCACAAGAGAGGGGGTATAAGGTCTTATACCTATAGGTTCTATATCCCCTTTATAAACTGCGTACATACAATCTTTAAAAGGAGTGTTTATATGCGTTATTCTAAAAAGAAATCATTTGCACTTTTAAATACTCTTATTTGGATTGCTTTTAAAAAACTATATCGTAATCTAAAATGATAAATGTATACTTTTCGAAAGCTCTGTTTAAAGAGAGTTCGATAATCTCTATAATTATCAGTCTCTCTTTAGATGTTTTATAACAAATAAATCACATTATCATCTTTATCATTTCTCTTATGAAAATGAAAAATGATGCGGTAGCTATAAAGAAGATAACAGCTATAAAAGGCTGTTAAATTGCAAATGCGTTATAAAGGAAATTAACAGAAATCTTAAAAACCATTTAGTAAAAAAACTGATAGGTTATAAAGATAAAAACACGCATGATGAGAGCGTTTCTAAATATTATAAATGTATAGATTCAGAAAATACGCAATCGTTTAATGAAGCCTATAATATAGCTTTAAAAACACATAAATATAAAAGAAGCAATTGATAAGAACATGATAAATATTTACACATAATGAATTTAAAAAACATAAAAAATATCAAAAGAGACAAAATATTATTTGACAATAAATACGTATTTTATTATATAAATGATCAAGTGCTGAAAACACTTAAACATCAAGCGGGTAGATTACGAAACAATCTTTCCCATATCAAAAAACTGACTATCTTTTATGCTGTGATTAGCATATATGAGAATTTTGTCGGGTGTGGTCATGCTATACAAAACCCTATGGGGAAGGCATGCCGACGGACTTGATGCCGTGTTTTCAACACCCGGCGCCTTTATAGGTTGTCAATTGAAAACAATATTAACATCAAGGTTTTAATTATGAAAAATATCTCAAAAATCCCCCCCGTTATCTCTTCCATTGCAAATGAAACCGCCCCTGTTAATCAACAACAGCCTGCAAAAAAATACGAATTTACCAATGAAAAATTCACTTTTGATGGTCTTACTTTACACCGCATTCGTGCTCTAAGAGATTTTGATGATGTTAAGGCGGGAGACCTCGGCGGTTTTATTGAAAATGAAAGTAACTTATCCCATGATGGCAATTGCTGGGTCTATGATAATGCCGCGGTTCTTTTCAATGCAACTGTTTATGAAAATGCTAAAATCTATAATGATGCGAAAATCTTTAGAGGTGCCAAGGTGTATGGTAATGCTATCGTCAATGGCAAGGCATTGGTTTTTGATACAACCGCTCATATTTATGATAATGCAAAAATTCATGATAACGCTAAGGTCTGTGGGCATGTTTATGGTAATGCCGTAATTAGTGATAATGCTACTATTTCTAATGGTGCCAAGGTTTATGACAATGCCCGTGCCTATGTTTGTGGCTATATTTTTGGCAATGCCCGTGTGTATGGCAAGTCACGCATTTATGTCTGGGCGCGGGTTTATGATAATGCCCATGTTTTTTGTAATGCTTGGATTAAGGATTATTCAAGTATCTATGGTCATGCCAAGGTTTCTGGCTCAGCTCGTGTTGGTTGCTTTGTAAGAATTTATGATCATGCCAAGGTCTATGGCAAATCAAATATTGATCATCATGTGCAAATTTATGGCAATGCTGTTGTGAATAGCCGTGCAAAAATTCGTAATGATATCTGTGATGATAATCAGTCACTAAAAGACGCTGCTTAAATAACGCGTGGGCGCGGTGGGGGCGCCCTCCTTTAAACATCTCATTTAAAAATTTAAATCTCTTTATTAAAGGAATTGTGCTCATGCAAAAGAAATTTGCACTCACAAATGAAACGCGTGTATTTGGTAATCATACCCTTTATCGCATTAAAGCATTAAAAGACTTTGCTGATGTTAAGGCTGATGATTTAGGTGGCTTTATTGAAAAGGAAGATAACCTCTCTCATGAGGGAAATTGCTGGGTGTATGATGATGCTCTTGTGTTTAAAAATGGTCACGTTTATGAAAATGCAAAGGTTTTTGGCAATGCTATCGTTGCTGGCTATGTCTATGGTAATGCTCATGTGTATGGCAAGGCTATTATTTATGATAATGCCTATGTTTATGACAATGCTAGGGTTTATGAAAACGCTCGTATAGCAAATAATGTACATGTTTGTGAAAATGCCAATATTCATGGCATTGCTGTTATTCGTGAAAATGTCGGCGGGTCTACTAAAATAAAAAACTATACTGAACGTCTCTCTCCTTATGGTGAATTAGAGATTGTCTGGGTCTAATCAATAAAGCAGTGTAAATGAAAGTGCAGGCGCAGCGGGGGCGCCCTTCTTTAAACATCTCATTTAAAAATTTAGCAAATGTTTATCACATTAGATTGTGAGGGTCTTCTATGTGCAAAAAATACGAATTAACCAGTGAAATCAAAAAAATCAAACATGCTCTTACTCGAAATATTATAAACCTTTATCGCATTAAAGCTTTAAAAGATTTTGATGATATAAAGGCAGGGTCTTTAGGCGGCTTTATTGAAAAGGAAGTTAACCTATCCCATGATGGCAATTGCTGGGTGTATGATGAGGCTTGTGTCTACGGTCATGCAAGAGTGTATGATGATGCAAAAATACGCCATTTTTCTCAAGTCTGTGGTCAAGTTTATGGCAATGCTGAAGTCTATGGAAAAGCTTTTATCTCTCAATATGCTAAAATTTATGACCATGCTTTTGTCTATGGCAATGCTCATGTTTATGGCAATATTTATGGTAATGCTCATGTGAATGGTAGTGCCCGCGTTCTTGCTGATGCTCATATTTATGACCATGCGCATGTTTCTTATGATGCTACGGTTTTTAGTTATGCACGCGTTTATGGTCATGCCAAGGTTTCTGGCTTGGCTTGTATTTATAGCCATGCAAAAATTTATAATTATGCTGTTATTAATGGTCGTGCAAAAATTTATGGCAAGGTCTATGGGAATGCTTGTGTGAGTGGCTCTTGTGAGATTTATGGCTCTGTTTATGGCAATGCTAAAATCTCATATTGTGCAACGATCTGGGGGCGTGCTTATGGCAATGCAAAAATCAACAAAAAAAGCAAAGTAAGGTTGGTTCCAAAAAATTGTGAGGTTTATGAAAGGGATAATGTTGTCAATATAACTGATAAAACAGAATAAAAACACGCATGGGGCGTGCATTCTTTATGGTTATAAACGCATATAAAATGCATTGCTATAAACATATAATAAAAGAGAGAGTAAAATAAAAAAAAGCCGTGCCAAATGATATGACGCGGCTTTCAAATAGCATTTCTTATTGATTAAAATGAATCATCCACAATGGAGTAATCAATGCATATATACAAAACGTATCATATTGCAAGTGCTCTATTAGAGATATAAAAACTTATCAAAAGAAACGTAAATGGTGCGTATGATCTTTAATCACTCATTGGAATTACAGAGCCTATAAAACGCTTGTCATGGCTATCAAACCTACCAAACAAATCAAAACGCTCGGTAGCTTTAACAATCCAATCAAAAGAACATGCATATTCAATAAATATCTGTAAAAAACGTTCTTTTTACATTTACGAGCATTGGTTTTTAAAAGCAGCTTTTCATAAAACAAATAAACAATTATGGTTTTTTGTTACCATTTTTATCAAGTCAATTTTATTAATAATAGTTATAAAAAAATCACAAAATTAAAATAACCACTTGAAAATATACCCATATGGGTATATTAATAATCATGAGTAAAATAAAACGTATCATATGGCTTGGTTCTTCACTCAAAGATATAAAAAGTCTTCCTGATCTTATTCAACAAAGGATTGGTTATGCTCTTTATCTTGCTCAGATAGGAGATAGAGGAGAAAATGTTAAGGTTCTCAAGGGGTTTGGATCTGCCAATGTTCTAGAAATTATTGAACGCGATATTCAAGGAACTTATCGCGCTGTTTATACGATACAATATAAAAAATCTCTTTATGTGTTGCATTGTTTTCAGAAAAAATCGACCCGTGGCATTGCAACACCAAAACCAGACGTTAATCTGATCAAAGAACGTCTCAAGTTAGCAGAACAATTAGAAGGGAATTAAAATGATCAATGTTTTTCACGGTAGTTCCAATGTTTATGCGGATCTTGGCTTTTCAGATTCCAGAGAGATGCTTATCAAAGCGCAACTTGCTCATAAGATTAGTCAAATTCTGAAAGAAAAGAACTTAACACAAAAACAGGCTAGTCAACTTTTGAAAATGACTCAACCCAAATTGTCTAAACTCTTAAGTGGAGAATTTCGAGGAATTAGTGAAATGAAAATGCTTGAGTGTTTGGCAAAATTGGGAAACGATATCAAGATTATTGTTAATCCGAAAGAAGTTAAAACGCTTGAAGGACATTTTGAAGTTGTTTTTTCTTCTTAAACTTCTTTATGATTAGCTTTTTGGGGTCTATTCATACATGGCAATCTTATATAAAAAATGGTCAAATGAATCATGCATAAAAGTGTGGATTCTTAAGTGGATTCTTATAAAAGAATTTCACTCAAACCATTGACTTTATTGTATTTTTATATATAATGCGTTATTATCATCGTATTAGGCACTTTTTCTCCCTCGTGTTCTATTTATGAACGACTTGATCTTGTTTGCATGTTAATTCTTTCAACCGCTGAATCTTTTTTTTCAACTGAGAAGTTAAGAGTGCACGAAGCATCAAAATAACAGGGAGCGTTACCACAACCCATACCGATATAAAGACCAGCCAAAACAAGAGAATAGTAAACTCTTCAAGTCTCTCTTTATTGGCGCTTTTTAGACTTTTACTCATCTCTTGCACATAATTCATCTCTTGTACAAAATTTATATAAACATACCCTTTGAAAGCAATAATGATGAGAGAGAAAAAAAATATGACGGCATAATCTTTCCACGAAAAAGCCAACCACTTTTTAAGCAAAAAGGTATTGCCCTTAGTGTTGAGGACGAAAATCTTATTCTTATTTTCTTTTTCATTGTTTTCAAGATCACAAAGGTACTGCGGATGTTCTTTTATCTCTCGTTTCAGTTCCTTCACTCTGTAATACAGCCTCAAACGTTTAAGAAAAGAATAATAAGGCACCATGATTATCGTCGTGACTAAAATGGCCAAGAACCCGACACAAAAAAACATAAATAAAATGATCGGGATGAGAAGAATGATCGCTCCTGGACCCATGGAGTTTATCCCCTATCTTCCTCATCCTGCTGTTCTGTCGTTTTTTCCAATTTCTGAATCATTTTTTTCAATTTACGATCCCGAATATTGTGGAATCCCCAAAGGATGGGGAGAGGAACAAAAATACATCCCCAGATCAAAACCGGTAAAAGAAAGAGAAGATTACCAACACCATCCCATCTCGCCCAACCCAACATCTGTGTGAAAGACTTTGCGCAAGCGGGGTTCTCTAAAGCGATCCAGACAAGAGAAGTACAATACACGATGAAAAAGTTGCGAGACTTTTTTTTATAATTTTTCAATAAAAAAACCATTGATTTTTTGAACAAAAGGAAACGCAATCCTAGACCAAATGCTGAATTTTTCCCCT
Organism: Bartonella heixiaziensis; assembly: GCF_046245125.2. Lineage (GTDB taxonomy): Bacteria > Pseudomonadota > Alphaproteobacteria > Rhizobiales > Rhizobiaceae > Bartonella > Bartonella heixiaziensis. Next base: position 1,699,810 of record NZ_CP176404.1, read on the forward strand.
TCATTTTTTCCTCACTTTTTTCCACATTTTCTTGAGAGTTTTTGAACTGTTCTTGATCAAAAGGAATGAATTGCTTTGTTTTTCTCAAAGCTTATCTCCCTCGGTTCCCATTTTATAGCGATAGCTTTTCATATCCTAATCCTCACTGGAGACAATATCAAAACATGAATCTCTTCTTGGCACTCCTGCCCCTTGTACGCTCCACTGTACCTCTTTGCTCCACCACTTCTCACCACAAAATCTTCCCTCTCTTAAGCGTTATTATTTCCCATTGCAGATTTTCACTAGGCATAGTTTTCACTGAAAAGTCTTATTGCACTTGCGCAATTGCAAGACTCTTACTCTAAAATATTCATTAATTTCTCAAGCCCCGTGTCACGCTTTTATCTCGGGTTTCAGTCTCTTTGCCATACAATCATACAATTGCATTAACATACACGTTCGAAGTGTTGAGAATAAGAGTTATAAAACGCACCATTTGCCTCTTTGACGAAAGAACCAAACACCATAATGCAAGAGAAAGTGGAAAAAGAAAACAACAAAACTCTTTATTTTCCCTCATCTCTTGCATCCGACGCTGTAAGCGGTTTCTCCTGCTGCTCCCTCTCTTCTTCCAATTGCTGAATCATTTTTTTCAGCTTACCCGTCACGATAATGCGAAATATCAAGATGATCGGTAAGAACAAAAGAGCGCACAGCAAACCCCATGCAAGCAGCAAGAATATCCTAAAGGAAAAGATACCCTCTCCCCAATTCGCTTGGTATACAACGCACACGATGGTGAGAGAAATGACCAAACCCGTCGAGAGGGAGAAGATTTTTTTATAATCTTGCCAAGAAAGAGAAAGCTGTTTTTTATCAAAAACTTTACCAAAAACTGAATTTTTCCCCTTCATTTTTTGATTTCTTTTCTGTTTTCTCAACCACTACTCAATTGCTTCCTTTATTGTTTAGTGACTGTCTTTCAGCTCTTTATCCAGAGTAAGGTACAATCTCACACGTTTGATAAAAAGATAATAAATCCCAATCAGCAAAACACCATTTAAAAGAGCAAGTATGACGATTCCTAAAAAAGATAAGAACGCGAAGAATAATGTAAACATTGTTATTTTTTCCTATGGCATTTATGCAGTGGCTGGTTTGTTGTGCTGTTCAGATGATTTTTCTAAATTTCCCATCATTGCTTTTAATTTACGATCCAGTATTAAATGGAGCACCAAAACCACAGGTAAAAGCATGACAGAAAGAGCCCATAACAAAACCGGCAGCCCAAATATAAAGGAACCAAAGCCACTTCCAAAAAGGCTTCCTATCCCACTAAAAAACTGGAAAAAAAACATGAACAGAGTTGTTGGTTGAAAAGCTCCGAGAATCAACATTATGATAGAGATAGAGACTATTATGATATAATCTTTTTTTGAGAGAAACATCGCACTTTTGAATGAGCGAAGTTTAGATTCTTTGTCTACCATTGAATCTGCAAGAAGAGAAGCATAAGCTTGTCCCTGAGAAGATTGTTGTGATTGCTGGTTGTCTGTTGTCATACTGACATTCCCCGCTCCTTAAGATCTGTTACAGCACTGCTCATCAGTGCCCCTTCTGCATAGAGTCCTGTCACAAATTTCCCCCATAGTATGATATGTATAAGAGAAAACACAATCCCTACGTTAAACCATACGCTAACCCACAAATCACATCAGATTATGAAAACACCCCAAGGGAGCTTTCGCATCTTCGATTTGTCAACCGTCGCAATACACACACGCGTAGGCACTTTGATAGCTTCATGCATTAAAGAGAGGTGTAACAGCCTGCATAAAAATTTTCAATCCCCCTCTTTTAAAAATCTGTGAATATTCAAAAAGATAAAAGTTTTGCATCTTTTCAACAAAGCGCAATAAGTCTTTCCCAATGAATATTGGCGGACTTAAGAAAAACAGCTTCTGTTATTAGCGATCGTCTCTGTCATCAATTGATGCTCCCATCACTTCACTTTCCCATCACTTCACTTTATAAGTTTACCCTGATAACGTTAGAACCTCGACACAAGAAAGATTTGTGTGTGAAAAGAAAGCAACAGAAAAAATCTCCCCTCTCATTGACTTGCTCTCCTTACAATGAAGGACCGCATCACACTTTTTATCAACAAAAGAAGTCAGAGAAAAAGTTCCAACTCCACACCCTACGATTGCAGTGTATACGAAACACTTTAGTTTGACCTAGAAGATGCCAAAAATCCGCTTTTGAGTTCCTCTCTTCAAGGCGCCCTTGTTATCGAATTACCCTTATCATCAAGCCCCCCTTGTCATCAGACGTCTTTGTTTGGCAACAAACAGGATGATCAGGCATCAGGTAAGAGCAATAGGATACTTGCCAAGCCGGCACCATCATACTCTTTACCAGATATTTACTAGCCCCAATGTTGCGACAACCCTTGCGTTGAAACAATTCATGAGAAGCATTTTCGCCTTTCCTCTCAGTATTTTTCCCCACACGCCAACTTTGCTTGCAACAAACAAGGAAAGAATCTTACGCTATGAGAGGTTCTCATTCACCATACAAAATGATAAATGATCCTTATAAATCAATGCACTATCGCACAATTATCTCGATAAAACAGAAATGGCTCTTAAACACGCGAAAGATTTGCAGAATAGCTCTTGTGATGATTTTACGCATGTCATCATCGGATAAAAAAGCACAAAACAATGCGTTCAAAGAACAATCGCTCTCTCTCCTATTTGTTCGTTGCGTCTTGTTCATGATGCACTTGATATTTCGTCCTCCAAAAAGGAGATTTATTTAAAAAACGAATACAAAAAGAAATCGACGCAATTTATCATTCACATGCATTCTGGTCATATTATCACTATTTATTTAAAAACATAAAACATATTGTAGTATTGTAATGAAGGGCAAAGTTTGTTTTTGCCATTCTCTTCTGTTAAATAGAAGAAAAATCATCCTCGAAAAAGGATGAGAAGACATACTGAACAAAATGATGTCCCTCACTGAGACTCCTCAGCTATCAAAGTCTTGCCCTAACAGCAGCACAACAGCAGAAAAATGAAATGCCTTTTGACGCGTAATAAAGACTTACGCAAAACTTTTTCCTATCAAGAGACAAATAAAAACACTTGTCAGGAAACAAAATAAAATTCCCTTGTATTGTTCGTTCACATCTGATTGCAATCGCTCTTAAAAAGCAAAATCACCTCCAGAGCTTTCTGTAGAAAGCAAAGAATAGGCTTTAAATGATAAGATAAAAAGAGTGGTAAACAATTTGCTTATCCTGTTTCTTGAAAAAAGAGGAAAGAGTTCCAAAGATTGGAAAGAAAGAGAGCCTTCCTTGCAAAACAAGACGATCACGCGATTACGAAGAGCATATCAAAACCAAAGAGTAGAAGCTCTATAAAACAACGTGCTCAAGACAAAGAGTCCTGAAAAACAGAGAGATTTCGCTTGCGTGTCAGCACGACATCGCCAACAATAAAGCTAAACCCTGTTGTTAAATTATGTTTGCGCATGATGTATTGTGATTTTATTTTTACAACAAATTATCGATTGTCCTTCACCTTTTTCCAAAAAAGTCGCAGAAAAGTCGTTGCAAAAGAATCTTTCAGATCAATTGGCATCATTGCGAAAAAAACCTGCTTTTGGGAGAATTTTTTTTATGCTTTTCCCTGTTTGTTTCAGTTTATCTATAGAAGAAAAATTGAAGATAAATCCTACAATCGCTGCGTTGAAACTCTCAAGGCAAAAAAGCTTTCCATTCTAAAATATCGAAATAAAACTTCAAATGCTTTGAAGATTCCAGCAAAACTCTAACAGATTTTGCAGATGCAAAGCGCAGCTGCTTTTCACTCCTTTGGATTTTTATGCTTTATTGAGAAGCCGAAAATTTTAATTTGAAAAGCCTTTACGAAAACTGTTTAGATTTGAAACATACCTCCATCTCCTTGCCTTTCAGGATAGAAAAGCAGTGAATATAAGATCGTTTTTGCCACAATAAGGCGCTGCCTGCCTAAAATAAACCATTATTTTGCCAGTATAAAAAGGTTATATTTTTCTCTTTATAAGATAAGTAAGGAGTTTAACTTATGAAACCACAAGATTTAAAAAACAGCGCCCAGAATTCACCAAGAGTTCAAGAAGGGGATGGTGAGAATAAATCCTTAGAAAGTCTTATTGCAAAATTACAACAATTGAACACCCCACAAACGGAAAATGATGAAATCAGTAAAGAACAATTAAAAGATATAATTACAGATTTAGAGAATGATATTGCTGATGGGACGTGGGTCAAAAAGCTGTATGCAAGTACAGATATGAAATTGATGCCTTCTTTAGTAGAGCAAGCGAATCTTAAATATCCAGATATGCATCTTAAATTTGCGACATCACCTCAAGACTTTACCAAATCACTGAAAGAAACTATCGATGCGGGGATTCCATCTTCCAGATATATAGTAAACGTGAAGGATAGAGGAATCCATTTCGCGGTGGTCGATCATCAAACCGTTGATAACAAACCGTCCGCAATATTTTTTGAACCGGCAACACTCAATAATATGTTACCAGCAATGTTAGCACTAAGGACACAAATAGCCGTTAAATCTGAATTTCCTGAGTGTAGTTTTTCCGTGGTGGAAATGGATATTCAACGAAGTGCCTCTGAATGTGGGGTGTTTAGTCTAGCTCTTGCCAAAAAGCTTCACACCGAAGCTAATAAATTGACGAGATTGCACAGAGACAATGTTAACGGCGTATTATGTGAACCAGATATGCCTTTACCTCCTGATAAGCTAGATCAATATCTTCCAGCGACTTTTTACAAACACACGCAAGGTAGAAGACGTCTCGACCAATATATGAAGTCAAATCCTGGGGCTGAAAATGAAAAAGTAAACAAAAAGGATGAAACACTTGCTGAGAGATTTGATAAAAACTTAGTGAAAACAGAGGACGAAAAAACGGTTTCCGTTTCATCACACAAGAAAAGGGTCAGGGAATATAAATCTCTGATGATGTAATTTTAAATGTTTTTGCCAACATGTGGAAAGGAATTAAGCCCTGCATTCCGGTTTATGAGGTGAATTCGTTCATGTTGGCAAATTTATTTATTTTCTTGATTTGTATTAAGACACAAAAAAGGAAGCAGCTTCGTGTATTAAGCTAAAATTGATAAAAAGGAAATGAACTACCACAACATTATTCAACCATAATACCAACATAGTATTCCATGTCGATCATTAACACAGAGGTGAATATTATGAAACCGCAAGATTCAAGAAGCATCGCCCAAGGTTCATCACAAACACAAGAAAGTAAGAACGAAAATGAATCGTTAGAAAATCTTTCTGCAGATTTAGAGCAACTCAACATCGAAAAAGAACAAAAGATCCCATTCAGTCGCGAAGAATTAAAAGATATTATTGCGGAGCTGGAACGTGATATTGCGGACGGGAGCGGGATCAGAGGCAATTACCATTATGCAAATACAGATCTCAAGCTGATTCCAGCTCTGGTAGAGCAAGCAAATCGTAAATATCAAGGATTAAATCTCAAATTTGTTACAACATCTCAAGACCTTTGCGGTTCAATAAAAGAAGCCATTGATAAGGGAATTCCATCTTCCAAATATATAGTGAACACGACGGACAGGGGGATCCATTCCGTGGTGCTTGATCATAGAACCATTGATGGAAAAACGTCTTTGATAGCTTTTGAACCTGCAACTCTCGAGAGTGAGGCAGCACTCTTGCTTGCAATAAGGCTACAACTAACCATTCAACGTGAATTGCCTGAATGTCATTTTTCCAAAGTGGAAATGGATATTCAACGCAGTTCCTCTGAATGTTCAATAATAAGTTTAGCACTTGCTAAGAAGCTTCATACCGAAGCTGATAAATTGACAAGAATGCACAAGGACAATATAAGCGGCATATTATGCGAACCAAATACAACTCTCCCCCATAATAAGCTGGATCCATATCTTCCACCGAGTTTTTACAAACACACGCAAGGCACAAGACGTCTGAAGGAATATAGTGAAGCAAATCCGGCAGCTGAACATGAAAAAGTGAATAAAAAAGGCGAAACGCTTCATGAGAGGTTTGAGAAGAACTTAGTTGAATCAGAGGGAAAAGCTGTCTCCGTTTCATTACACAAGAAAAGAGTCTCTGAATATAAATCTCTGATGATGTAGTTTTGAATGTTTTTGTACATATATGGAGGGGAAGTGAAACACTGCATTCCTGTTGAGAAATAAAGTCTGTTTATATGCGCAGATTCTCCTAATTTTCCTGTTTGTAAGACTTAAAACAGGAGGGGAGAGTTTGTGTATGAAGTTAAACTTCAACTGTCATAATCAAAAAAGTTGAGACTATAAAGACAAGAGAAAAAACGCATTTTAGAACATCAAGATAAAAGGTGCGATTACACTCAAGTCCTTCACATTTTTTTGCAAATTTAAAGATGCAAAGAATAATTAGTGGTGTTTCTAAAAAGCCCTTCATCTTGCTTTAGAAGTCCTTCTTAATAAAAAAAGCCCTCATTTCTTTTTCTCTGAACCTTGAGAAAAAAATCAAAATCAACGCATTCCTCAGCCTGAAAAAATAACAACCCATGCAAATTGTTAGCATGGAGGTGAATATTATGAACCTGCAAAATTTAAACAACACCGTCCAAAGCTCGTCACAAACACAAGAAGATGCTCTCACCAATGAAACATTAGAAAGCTCTCTAGCACATTTAGAAATGAAAACCACCCAATCAAAAGGTATCCCATTCAGCCCAACAAAATTAAAAGATATTATTACAACTTTAGAAAATGACCTCGCCAGTGGTTATTGGATCATTGCCGATTATGAAGATATAGATTTTAAAATGATGCCTGCCCTCGTAAAGCAGGCAAATCTTAAATATCCAGAAATGCATCTCAAATTTGCATTAACACCTCACGACCTTACCCTCTCACTGAAAGAGGTTATTGAGAGTGGAATTCAATCTTCCAGATATATAGTAAACACGCAGGAAAGAGGAAACCATTTTGCGGTGATTGACCATCGAACCATTGCAGATAAAACGTCCGTGATATTGTTTGAATCGACAACATTTATGAATAATATATGTGCGACAATGTTAGGAGTGAGAACAAGACAAGCCCTTCAAGAGTGTCAATTGCCTGATTGTCATTTTTCCATGGGTGAAATGGATATTCAACGAAGCCCCTCTGAATGTGGAATATTTAGTTTAGCTCTTGCTAAAAAGCTGTATCGCGAAGCTGCTAAATTAACAAGAATGCACGAAGATAACATACGTGGCGTGTTATGCGAACCCAATACACCCTTATCTTCTGATAAATTAGATACGTATCTTCCAGCGAGTTTTTACAAACACACGCAAGGCACAAGACGTCTCAAACAATATAGTGTAGCAAATCCAGCGGCTGAAAATGAAAAAGTAAACAAAAAAGGCGAAACACTTGTTGAGAGGCTTGAGAGGAACTTAGTGATACCGGAGGACAAAACACTCTCTGTTTCCCCACACAGAAAAAGAATCTCTGAGTATAAATCTGTCCTTAAGTTATAATGTCATTTTTTAACGTTTTTAAACGCTATACGCGCAAAGTTAAGCTTGTGCATTTGGGTTTATTACCGTCAGTAGATTAATTATCTTAGCAACTTTATTGCTGTTGATGATTCCTCTGCTTTTTTGATTTGTAAGACTTAAAATAATATAAGCAGCATTCCTCAACAAAGGCAAAGCGGCTTTCGTCTCAAAAAAGAGGCAGATCTTAAAGCGATAGAGAAATTCTAGAGCGATTTTAGCAACAATATATCTTTTGTTGTGCAAAAACGTAGAACATGCAATGCTTTTGCCAGAATAGAAGCGTTTTCTAGAGTAATTGATTTTTTCTCTCAAACGCCTGCCTCTTGATGAGAATAAGCAATGTGAATCTTATAGACGCCGTGAGAATGGTCTTTGAAAAAAATGCCCAAAGCTTGGTAAAACAACACTGAAATTGGTTAATGAAAATGAATAAGAAGGAAAATATCTTGTGGCGATTGCCTTTCCATGGTTGCCCTTCAATATCACTTACATGATTTTTCCGCAAAACAGCGAAAATCTTTAAGAATTATGGCTTTTTCATTGAGAGAAGAAGAGCTTTCTCTTAACGGTCCGTATTTTTAGCACTCTTGCCAATCTCTTTATTTTTTTCTCTTTTCTTGAAGTGCCTATGCAAGATGCCAACACCCTCTCACTTCAAAGGTATAAGTCGCAAACGAAAAGGCTCGAATAATCGTTGTAAGGAGAAGCAATATTAGAACAGATAATTTGCATAAGGTTACAACAGATTTAGTTCAGCGTTTTGGTACGTTTTGTCTCGAAGATCTTCATGTAAAAAGTTTGCTGAAAAATCGGCATTTATCGCGTGCTCTTACAGATCAAAGTTTTTATATGTTTCGCCGCCAATTGGAATATAAGGCGAAACGCTATGGTCGATAGATTGTTATTGCAGATCGTTGGTATGCGAGCAGTAAGATTTGTCATCACTGCGGATCTAAGGCTGAAAAGTTACCTCTTAATCTGCATAAATGGAGATGTTCTCATTGTGGTACGCTTCATAATAGAGACATCAATGCTGCGATCAATTTAAAAAACTTGGCGGTAAGTTCCATCGTGTCAACCTGTGGAGAAGAAGGCTCTAGCCAACGTCTTGTGACTTTGATGAAACCAGCCTCGAAAAAGCAAGAAATCAACAGTATATTTAATCAGAAATGAAAACATTTACGTAAGTTTGATAGAACAGTATCTTGAAAAAGATATCTGGTTAAACTTGTAGGAGATGCAACATTCGCTTGTCTTAAATTTTATGTATTCACTTGAGGGATTTCCATTTTTATTTCCTTATCCAACTAGAAATCATCCCAGCACAAGCCCTTCCCCATCCCACAACCACCTCTCTAGCCCCCCCCAAGAGCTACCCATCAAGAGCCATCCCACATGAATATCCCACAACTGAAAGTCCCACACCAATAACCAGTTCCACACATTTCCCCTTTCATCCATGCATCAAGCCCGCTCATCTCCCCATTCTCCAGCAAACTTTCCAACCCCATCGGCACCCAATCAACAACCATCACCCTCCCCGAAAAGCATCCCACAAAGCCCCCTCCTCACCAGAAACCACCTCACCTACATTCACCCTCAAGATTTCATTTTTCAAAATCCCCTTTCTCTTTTGTTTTTGAAGAGCAGAAAAACATTCACTTAAAGTGATGTCATTCAACTCTGCTTTGAAGAGAGTTTTTGTATGGAGAAGCATATGAGAAAAATTTCATCAGAAGGGCTAGCGCTCATTAAACAATGAGAAGGCTTGCGCTTGAATGCCTATAAAAGACACCATTGGTGTGTGGACCATAGGTTATGGACATACAAGTGCAGTGGTCACGAACTTATGGGAAATGTAACCAATATAATGTTTACTTGTTCAACTGAACTCTAGAAGAACAGGCACGTCGTGGCCTAGCCTAGCTTCGAATGGATGATACACCCTATAAAATCTTTGAGATACCTCGGCAACAATTGGCTAAGAAAAGTGTTAGCGAATGCCAAGATGACATTGCTTTATCGCCAGAAGTTCAATCTTAGCTGCATAGGCAATTTCTGAAAACAGCGTTTCCAAAACATTTACAAAGACAAAAAAATCTATTGTAACGCACATTTATAATCTTAATGAAGACATATTCGAGCACTTTAGGCAGGACCATAATATTTCTACTATCACACTATGAGAACCATTTTTTGCATTATATGCAATAGAATTATTGAAACGTCATAAGTTTTATGCGACGTATTATGGACGATTAGCAAAACGGGTTGAATTATCTCAACTAAAATCACAAAGCCTATGGAAAAATTTTATGCCCACCGCCACAGATCTATTTTGGCTATCGGTTGAAGAACGTGTATGCCCTCTCCAGTTAAGAGATGGCGTTTTATATTCAGATCATTTTGGACTCCGTATTGATTTTGAAGCTGATTCCATTGTAAAAAAATCTTCAAACAGAACGACTAATCCCGAGTTTATTTTTTATATTTTTAAATGGTTCTTTATTGCCAAGAATTCGTTTTTTAGGGGGAGCATATCAAGTCTTGTACCAAGGAATCTTCCAAAAGATTTTATTGAAAATACTGAAAATGGATGTGCAAGACGAACAAACGCTTGCTAAGAATATTGTATCAACAACTGTAGCTGATTGGGGGCATAATGTTGTACAAAAAAATGCATGGTATGAAGTCCAAAAAACGAATAAAGGCGCATTGCGCTTCTCCTTTAAGAACTGGGCATCTCCTCTTAGTTTAATGAGTTCTCATTATGCATCCTTTACACAAGATTTGCGACGGAAAGACTTTACGGAAAAAATCAATGCGTTTTGTTTAAAAAATCCGAGCTTAATACACCCTTCAATATGGAAGGGGATTTCACAATGTTTGTTGTGATGAAGCAATTGCTATCTCTTGGCATACCACTGGCTGTTGGGTTTATCTCTCAGATGATGATTTCCTTCACAGATGCAGCGCTTGTGGCACATTTAGGCATTCAAGCCTTGAGTGGTACAATGTTGGCTCTGAGTATGTTTAGTTTTGTTATGTTGTTGGGGCTAGGTATTATTACCGCGGTTGCACCAAAACTTGCAGAAAGCTTTCGCAGACAAGATAGATATGCATTGAAGGCATGGTTTGATCAAGGAATATGGCTTTCCCTTTTGATTGGAATGATGAGTGCGATCATTTTACTCAACACGAGGAATATTTTGTGTCTTCTCGGCCAAGATAGGGCTATTGCCAATATAGCGCAGGAATATAATAGTGGTGCTGCTATAGGGGTGGTGTTTTTTTATCTTTATGTGAATAGCCGCGGATTACTATCAGCAATTGGTAATCCAAAGCCCTTAACATGGGTTATGCTTGCCGCTATCCTGGTGAATTTTCTTCTCTCTTGGCCGCTTATTTTTGGTATAGGTCCTGCAAGCGGATTAGGTGTCTTTGGTGCAGGAATTGCGAGCAGTTTGATCCGTATTTTAATTGTTATTGCAGCGGCAATAATTCTGGCTCGCAATTCTGCTTTTCATTCCTTTCACTTGAATTATTTGAGACCAAAGTTAGAAATTTCACGAATAATAAAATTACTGCGAGTAGGGCTCCCCATTGGTATACGTATTCTTATTGCGGAAGGCTTTCCTTCTGTCATTGCATTTATGATTACGGCTTATGGGGTCCAAGCTTTAGCCGCGCATACGATTGGGATGCGTCTCGATATGCTTATTTCTGTGGTGGCTTTGGGGATTTCCAGCGCAGCCGCAACAATAGCAGCGTGGAATAGAGCAGATGGGAATAATATGGCTCTAAAACAGTTGCGTATGAGTGTCACAGTTTTTGCTGTAGCTTATGTCTTGTTTTTATCAGGAGTTGTTTATCTCTCTTATGAATTTATCCTTACAACCATCTTTGATATTTCTTCAGACAGCGTTGTTGTTTCCTCTTGGGAGTTGCTTCCGCTCATCTTATTATCTTTTGCTTTTGGCACTTTAGGAGCTATGCTCAATGGCATACTTGTGGGCTTGCTTGATACGTTTTGGTCAACAATTGTTGTAGCAATAAGCTATTGGGGGATAGGCTTATTTGGGGGGACGCTCATGGCGCATTTTTTTGAATATGGCTTTATTGGCTATTGGCTTGGCATGATTGGCGCAAACTTAATCGTTTCTATCTTTAATTATATGCGCGTGGGGTATTTAATAAAACGCAATCCTATGTTTGGGGCAAAGTGAGTGTTACAAAAGCGCTTGTAAAGCACTAGCTGTGAAGGCATAACTAACTCACCGTCCATAGAGGACGTTTTACTTCTATGGAGATAACAATATAGGTTACAAAACTTGCTTAATCTTGAAAAGAAGTGCCTTTGATTGTAGCATCAATAGTCTTTATTGAATTTTTAAAATAATATGGATTTATTAAAATCATTCGGCTTCAATTTAAGAGTAAGTTCGGTAGATTAGAACAGTTTAATACCGTAAAAAAGGACTAGAAAAAGCATGCTTATATTTATACGCGGTTGAAGAGTCATTTAAAAAAGTTATTGTTTTTATAAGTCATTACATTATAATCAGCGGTGCTGAAGTGCATGCATTTGTTAAAACAATCGCAGCCGCTAACGGTGTTATTCTTGCAAATCCTGTTTATCACAGGTCTTATTCAGAGATTTTGAAGAATGCTTTTGATAATTTAAATTGTGATGCTTTTTTGGATAAAGCTGTTGGTCTTCTCTCTCATGGCAGTACAGCAAAAAATGCGCTACTGTCATGTGAATATTTGATACCAGTTGTGCATACGCTTTATGGACAAGCTCTGCGATATCAAGTTGCTTTGGCTAAAGGTAATTTTGCGTCTGAGAATGCAGGCCGTACATGGAGACTGAACAGCGAAGATGTACGGGCTCGCTGCGCACATCTTGTTGATGAAATGTATAAATTTTAAAATAATAAGGGTGGAGGATATGATCAAAAATGATAGGAAATACCGTTAGTTAGTCGTTGGTGGTACAGGAATATTGGCTCCCTTTTGCCGGTCATTAGGGCTGAACAATGTGATTATCGCAGCGTGTTTTCGTTCTCATCAATCCAAAATTGAGCTATTTCAGACAAGGGCTAAATGTGTATTTTGGGATTATTATTGTGATACGCTACAAGCACAATTTTTAAAAGGGGCACCCCTATGAACGGGCTTGAAATATTGCATATTATGGAGGGCATTCGCCTGCACATGTATTTTTGTGTAGATTGATTAAGCGGCTAGCCTTCTTATCGAAACCGCCGCGTGTTATTCATGTTTTTGGCTCTAATGCAGAGGGTAAAATAATTGCTGGATGTGCGCATCATAATAAGATTGCTTCTACATCTGTAAAATTATGTCGGAAAAAGCAAACAAATGGCTTGCGGTAGTCAACGAGAAAAGTGTTTATGATCATGTGATTTGTGAGAATCGTATTGAGAAAGAGTTTGTGCAAAATCTCGATAATGCCCCTGATGTAAGATTATTTTTTAATTGCCAAGGAGTTTTAAAATTGCAACGCTAATTGGCTCTTACACCAGATTGGGCGGTATTAGAGCATGAGAGCGAACAAAACGCATTTTGCGACGCTTGAAATGGGTTTTGAGTGTAGTGCACAGCCAGTGACAAAGGTGATGTTACTGTGCTAAAAGCCCGAGCAAGTGAGCAGAAAATGGCTGCTCGAAGCTCCCTTCTGAATTGAGGTTTTAGAATATATAAAGCTGCCAGCTTTATAGCCTTTGGATATATTAATGACGATAGATTATGAAGTTAAAAAGTTGCTCTATGGCTGTGCGGCAATGAGTGGGGTTCGGCTGATTACAGGTTCCTTCCATGCTTTTTTTTTCTTGTCTATGGGCGTTAGCATAACACAGTTAGCTTTATTGCAAATTGTGTTTAGCGTAGCTATTTGTATTTTTGAAGTGCCTTGTGGGATTTTAGGAGATAAAATCGGCGTTAAACAAAATGTTATCTTATCATGTTTCTTTTTTTCGCTCTTCTTCTTTTTATGTATCTACGCGCCTAATCTTTCTGTCTTAATTCCGGCAGAAATTATTTATGCTTTAGGCTTTGCTTTATGTTCTGGCGCTGATAGCACATGGATTAAAGGCTTAATCGACGGCGGTGGTTACAAGGATAGTTTGATCTACCACCAAGTAAACGCCTATAAGCGGGAACTAACGGCATTCATGAATACGGTTGCTGGTGCGCTAGGTGTTCTTATTGTTTTGTGTATGGATAATTATCAGTCGGCATATTATTTTTGTTCTTTCGGATTTCTCGTACTTGTATTCTTGTTTAGTCGGGTGACGGGGATAGGTATTGCATCCGTTTCGGATAGTCAGCCAATAGACTCAGGTTCTTTGTTGCATGCAACAGAAGCTTTTGCTTATTTAGTTACCTCAAAAATCGGGTTATATTATATATTGATATGTGGTTTTATTGTTGCCGCATTGCAGCCAATATTTCATTTTTGGCAACCTTTTATTTTGGGACAAACAGGAGTATTAGACAATGCAACAGGAAAGACTAAAATTCTTATTCTTGGCCTGTGCTTTGTGTCTTATACTCTCGTAAAATACTTATTTAATCGCTTTGTAATTAAATATCTTATGCAAAAATACGCTCCTATGGCGATAACTTTGTACTCACTAGTCCTGAGTGCTGTTGTTATGCTTGCTCTGCTTCTCGTTGCAAACAGTTGGGCCCCCATTATTTTATTCACCGTATTTCACAGTTTTTTTTCTGTCCCCGTAACGCAGTTTGAAGCAGAATTTTTTAAACATATTCAACAAAAGAATGCAAATACGGTTTTATCCATTGTTAGTTTTCTTGCACGTATTTTTGGTATTTTAGCGCTTGTGCTGATTGGTTGGTTGGCGAACAATGTTTGTATAGAAGCAGCTTTTTGTTTCACCTTGCTTTGTATATGTTTAATTATCCCGCTTAATTTGGCTTGGCTTTATACTGATAAAAAGTTAATAAAAGACGAGAAGGTTTGAAAGTGAAGATACTGTTAAATAGGGACTTGCCTATGACTTACATAATGTTTGCTTATGTGTGATTATTTGAATCGGAATTAGGTTCCATCCACTATGGTATTTTTCGCTGTTTTATAAAAGGAGAAGATTAGCTCCACTGTATTGCGTACAATTAGAAAACCTTCTGTTCACAAAAGCATGACAGTTACCGAAAAGCAAGCAGAAGAACTTCTTCGTCAAGATTTAAGACAATGTGAGAATGTTGTTGAACAAGCAATTCAAGTTTCTTTGAGCCCTTAGCAGTTCGCAACATTGCTGTCTTTCTGCTATAATGTAGGAAGAGAAGCTTTTTGCAACTCTACACTGTAAAAAAACTGAATAAAGGCGATTATAAAACAGCCCCTGCTGAATGACAAAAAGAGACCAAAGCAGGAAGCAAACATTTACAAAGTCTTGCAAGAGACAAGCGACAGAAGCGGGGCTATAGGCGAAAAGGGCTTATATTTCCTTCTCATTATCAAACAGTAGAAACCAAACAGCTAACAGAGGGTCTCAAAGCAGAAGCCCTTGCACCAATTACAGAATCCATTTCTGAACTTGGAAGCTTATTGGCAAACAATGGTCCACTCCAATGGGTACGAGCAGCCATTATGGTTCTCGCCGCATGTGCAGGAATTATCTTTATTACGAAATAAGTTTAGGGAGCAACCCTCATGATTTCATCTCTTAAAAAAAATCTAATGATGGTCGGTACAGCTTTGGCAGCTGTTTTTACGATCTTAGCAAGAGCTTTTATTCTTGGAAAAAAAGCCGAACGGCAAAAACAAACAGAAAAGACTTTAAAGTCAGCAACAACAAGGCTTGAGGTAGAAAATGAAATTAACAAAAAAAGTGATACTGATGTGCGTGCTGAGCTCTCTAAGTGGGTGTGTGACAAATGAGTATTCTTCTTGTGTTGGTTGGTTGCCCATTTATTTAAGCCGGCAAGATCTAAACACCATCAGTCCACACTTAGCAAGAGAGATCTTAAAACACAACAAGCAAGGCGAACGCCTCTGTCGGTGGAAACACGGCTCGTAAAAAACAAAAAAGCAGAGCTTAGAGAGGCAAAAAAGAAATTCTGCAAGAAATGCGCACTACCTCTCAAAGTATGAAAAGAATATCATGCTTTATGAAAGCAAAAACATTCTTCATCTTTTTTCCTATCCTTGATTTGCACATCTGACGGATGCAAAAGAGAATATCTTTGCACACTTGAAGCAATGGATTGCAAAAAAGTGCAGGATAAAAAAGGAAGAATGCAAAAAGGCGCCATTGATTTGTGTTGAGAGGAGGATTTGTGTTGAAAGAGAAAGCAAAAAAATCTTTTGAATAAGATCTACTCTAGCGCGCTTTTGCTTACCTCTCCTCACAGATCCATTGGCTGAGTTTCGTTGTTTCATCACTTTTTTCAATCGCCCATTCACCTTGCCAAACAAGCACGCGCGTTTGATAAACAAGCAAGCTTATTGACTTGCCTCCCACTCTTAAAAGAAGAAAGAATTCTTACCCATACCGATATCTTCGGTCTGTAAACAATCCGGCTTCTCGAGGCTAATTTCTCCTACTCAACCCCTCTCTTGTAGTTCACTTCATAAGCTCTACGCGCAAGCTCTACCTTGAAGACTTACCACACTCTTTAAAAACACTTAAATATGAAAAGTTTTTCATGCTCTCTATCACCGCCCTAAACAACAATATTTTACGGCAAATCATGATAAAAGAGTAAATGCAGTGCACAAACATGCAGAATAATGAAAACACCCAATATCGCCATCCAAACCAAAGAAAAAAAACCAGACAAAAGAAAACAATGAATGATACAAAATGACAAACCACATTTTCCCCCTATCGCGTTCTATAGTGGATGGCCTATATTGATCAATCTTGCCAGCCCACATTGATCATTTTATCTTATTACCAATGCATTGATTTATAAAAATAATTCATTGCCTACGCCACCCCCATATGAACAGCTGCAAGATGATCAGAAAAGCTGTTCTCCCCGCATTTGCCAGAAAGACTTAAAGAGAAGGAAAATGGGAGAAAACGCAATGAAAAGAGAAAAGAAGAATATTCTTTTATCCTTTTTAAGCTACCCTAAAAATCATGCTTCCAATGCACCAAGAGAAGAAGAAAAGCAGGAAGAAAACGGATAGGAAAGCAAATTCGTATTGCTATCCTTTACAAAGCGTTCAATTTTACTGCTTTCTCTTGCTATTTTTTCTCTAATGAGTGTTCAAGCACTGCATCACGCTCTTTCAACACCCTTTTCAATTCCCGTTTTGCTCTACAATACAAGCGCGCACGCTTGATAAAAAAGTAATAAAGCAGCAAAATGGGCGTAAGCATTAAAATGCCAAAAACCATCGAAGAGAAGGCCCGCAGGATACTTAATGCTATAAAACTACTGGTCATTGTTTCTCCCCTATGGTGTTTTGTACACTGACGACTTTGTCTCGTTGAGCAATTGCTTCTTCCAGTTTCTGAATGGTTTTTCTCAATTTACCGGTTATTATTATGAAAAGCCCCCAAACCAGTGGCGCAAGTACAATAGAACCCGAAAATATGCAACTCAACAGCAGCGTGATAAAGCTGGTCACATCACTCATCCATCCCAACTGGATTAGCACAGAGACGACAGCCAGAACAATCTCAACAATGACTGTGATATAAAATATTACCTTATATTCTTTAGGCCAAAGAATCATCGATTTTTTAAAAGAAAGGAGATGCCTTCTTGTCTCAAGTGCTGCATTGTACCCTTTTATCTCTCTCTCATCACGACTTAATTGCTGTGCCGCGCGCTCTTGCAATTCCTCCGCCACGCGGAAAGACAATCGCACACGCTTGATAAAAAAATAAGGAAGCCCGAAGACAACCATAACGGCTAAAATAGCCATTATGATGAATCCTAACAAATCTAAAAATCCTAAAGAGAGTATAAAAAATTTCACCTTTTTCCCCTATTGTCATGCTCAGATCAACAATTGTTTGTACTGATCGGTTTTTGATTGTTGCTTAGTTGCATTCCAGTTTCTGGATCATGTTTTTCAATCTATAATTGAGTAGAGTGTAGAATACCAAAACAAGAGGCAGAAAAAGAGCAATACATGCCCAGACCACAAACGGCAGTAAATAAAGAGAGAATAAAAGAAGATTATCCACCTCCGCATCACTGATCAACTTTGGAACCACATACATTCCAGAGATACTTCCAACAACACTTAAAACAAACAGGAAGAGAGAGATCCAGAATATTCTTTTATAATCTTTCTTTGAAAGAGGAAGAGATTGTTTAAACGACAAGGCGCTTATTCCTGTGTCAAGCATTAAACTCTGCCCCTTCATTTCCCTCTCTTGATGACCCAATTGCTGCTTGGCGATTTTTTTCAGCTTCCTACCCATGCAAAACAACAATGCCGCACGCTTTATAAAAGAGTAATAAATTACACCAACTGCCATAATGGCGCAAAAGCCAACCAAAGCAAAGGTGAGAACAATAATCACTATGCTCAACACTGCATTTAACACTGTCAAAAGGCTCATTTTTTCCCCCTTTTTGCGTTGTGTGGAGTGCTCGATTTATCGCGCTCTACGGGTAATTCTTCCAGCTGCTGAATCATTTCATTTAATTCACGATTTAGTATCCTGTGGAGAATAAAAACAAGTGGAAAGAGGGAAACAAAATATCCAATGATCGCATTCGGTAAGAGGAATAAAAAGGCCCAAACGCCATTCCACCCAGCGGCACGCCACAAGACTTCCATGTCCGTTGTTTGAACCTGAGCTTGTTGCAAAGACAGCGTTTTAAGAAATTCAAAGAATGATTCTTGAAGCTGTTTTTGAATCATTTCTTTCATCTGTTCGGAAGATATTACATGAAACCAGTTCACAGGATCCATGTAATACAAAGCAGCAGAGATCGCCAACACGAAGAGAGAAATGCAGAATATTTTTATATAATCTCTCAGCGAAAGATTCATTGCTTTTTTGAATGAAAGAATTTGAGATCCTGTATCAAATGCTACTTGTGATACACAAACCGCACCCTGTTGCGCTAGATCAGATCCGCGCTGTGGTTGTAATTTGCCTGTTGTCATGCGGACATTTCCCCGTTTCTTCAATATTTTAGAGCTCTACCCAGTCTTACAACACTGCCCATCAGTAAAGCACCAGCGTCAAAGCGCGCTCAGTAATTTTCCCCTCCTGTATCGACACAGACAAGAAAAAGCGGACACACTCACATAAACCTGTCGATACCGTGTAAAACCAAACAACAGGGAGAAAACAATACACCTGCTTTCCGCACCTTTGATGAACCATCACGACACACATGCAAGAACATCTGAAAGCTTTACGCATAAAAAGACCTCTCTAACAGCCTTAATAAAAGTTTTCAATCCCTATTTTTAAAAAAGCTTTAAGGATTTACAGCATAAGTCAAAATAACATTCCTTTTGCTCGCCGTGAATTTACAGATCACCCAACAGTTTTTTTGGAGAGTCTTTATGGCCGTAGAGCATTACGATAACATGTAAATAAAAAAGAGGATACAGAAATAAAATCTATTCTAGTAAGAAGAAAGGATTATTAAACAAGAGAATTGAGGACAGAAGACAACAAAATCAGAAGATAGCAGCACTTTTAAACAGAAAGGTCTCTGCTTATCAAGAGAATTTACAATCAAGCCTTTTGCTCTGTTGAGCGTTGAATTTGTTAGCATATTTACAAAAACTTTACAATATTTTTTCCAACAGAACCTAAATTTTGTGCACCTCACGCTCTCCGTGACAGGAGCATTAAAGCCAAGATCTGCAATTCCCAAAAGGAGAGGTTTTTTACTCCAAGTGCCAGAAAATACACTTGAAGTAATTGGTTTTATTAAAAAGAACCTTGAATAAGATAGCGCTTTTTGAAAAGATACTCTTCGTTGTTCCGCGGCGTTTTCTCTTTAGAGCAAGAGAAAATAGAACAATGATAGAATTTTGCTCCCTCACTTCTCCTCCCTCATGCATCTAAAGCCTCATTTATCAAAATACCTTTTTGTCTTTTCATCCCTCTAAACAAGCTAAAGGACTTAAATCATATTACTCCAGTTCTCCACAAATGAGAAGAAAACCTAAAGATCAGCCCCAAAGCATCCATCTACCTTCTGATACCACTCCCCTCTCTCACACCACGCCCTTCTCACACCATTGAGTCCATTTATCGACACATCGCCTCTTGCCACAGACACCGCAACGCAGAGAGAACACGCCCCTCCTTACAGCATAACGCTTCGTGGCAACTCTTCGCAGTAAATTCTACTTGCGCATTTAACCAACGCTTCCCTCTCATACCACCCCTATCGATAGCCTACAGCACACTCTATAAACTTGGCAAAGGGATGCCCCCAAACAAAGGGAATAGCGCTCCTCATAACCTTCCCTTTCATCATCCTTATCCTTAACAAACGTTCTCACCCTCAAGGACAACTCCTTCTCACACCCGCTTCCTTCCTTCATACCACCATTGCATTTATCGACACACCACCTCTTACAATAGACACAGGAACGGAGGAACAGAGGAACAGAGGAACAGAGGAACAGAGGAACAGAGGAACAGAGGAACAGAGGAACAGAGGAACAGAGGAACAGAGGAACAGAGGAACAGAGGAACAGAGGAACAGAGGAACAGAGGAACAGAGGAACAGAGGAACAGAGGAACAGAGGAACAGAGGAACAGAGGAACAGAGGAACAGAGGAACAGAGGAACAGAGGAACAGAGGAACAGAGGAACAGAGGAACAGAGGAACAGAGGAACAGAGGAACAGAGGAACAGAGGAACAGAGGAACAGAGGAACAGAGGAACAGAGGAACAGAGGATGATACGTGGCTTGTTCTTAAGGTCAAGGGAAAACTTTCACCATAGAGTTTTCGCATTTAAAATAAAATGAACATCTCCAATAAAACAACAGGGAGGATTTTCAGTTTTCTCATCCCTCCCAATCTTATCTTCATTGGCTTGCCTCCCCACTCTTCAAAGGGCGAAGATTCTTAACCACTTACCGATCTATAAACAATCCAGCTTCTCGAGACTAGTTCCTCCTGTTTACCCCCCATGCGGTTCACTTCATAGGTACTACAGGCAAGCCCTGCCCTGAATGAACCCTTACCACACTCTCTAAAAACACTTAATATGGAAAGTTTCCCATACCCTCTATCACCGCCCTAAACAACAATGTCTTACGGCAAATCGTGATAAACCATGCATTCTTCATCAAATCCCTGCTTCTTATTGATGGAAGATAATGCCTTGGAAACATTTCTGTTCTTGAAAAATGGGAAGTAACAACCACGCAATCTTTTCTTTTAAACCTTAACTAAAGTGTAAACCTTAACTAAAGTGCACAAAACGGAGAGCTTTGCATATCATTTTTCACAACAGGATTTAGCAAAACGTAAAGAATGAGAGAAAAGGCAGAGAGAAGCGGCTAAAAGAGACTTTGATGAAGAAATCTTGATTATTAATTGCGCAACATAGCAACATGTTGATTTATAATGATAATTAATCATTTTATATGTTTAATAAGCGCCCCAGAGTACCATAAGATTCTCTCATTTCAAATCTGTTTACGGTGAATCAATAAAAACCACTCGCTTGCACGTCACAAGCGGGGAGCATATGGATAAAAACACTGAAAAGTAAGAAGGAAAAACGCCTCTTATAAACGCTCTCAAATGCAAGGACTTGAATCGTCTCAATGCAAGGGCTGTCGCATCATCACGGGCTTGACCTAATACCATACCTCCACAGCATGACAACTTGGACGACTCTCTCATATCCTTCCAAAAAAGATGTTAGGCGGTCTTATGCTTTTTAACACCTACTAAAAATGAATGGAAAGCCTATATAAAGTGGTGCGGGTGGTCGGACTCGAACCGACACTCCTCTCGGAACCAGATTTTGAGTCTGGCGCGTCTACCAGTTCCACCACACCCGCACACGACCATAAAGGACAAAGCCATAGAAGGACAAAGTCACCTCTTATCTCTCTGCACTATAGGAAGAAGAACAGATTCGTCAACACCAGACTTCTCGTTTTTTAAGAATTCTTAATGTTTTTTGCCCCATCTGGTTTAGAAGGTGTTGTGCCCCATGGGGGTTATGGGAGACAAACTTACAGGGGTTATAGGCTATAATTTGCAAAGTCTTTACTTCTTAAAGTTATGAAAGATCTCATGAACTTGAACACATTAAAGCTTTGGACGATTTCTTTAGCGAATCGACGCACCGCCCCACACTGGTTGGGGTTCATTGCTTTTATTGAAAGCTCTGTTTTTCCAATTCCGGCAGATGTTTTGTATATTCCGATGACCCTTGTTCACCCCAAGCGGGCTTATCGCTATGCTTTTATTGCAACGATATGTTCTGTTTTAGGCGGTATTTTTGGTTGGTTTATTGGACATTTTGCCTATGACGGTATTGCCAAACCGATTTTAGAGTTTTACGGCAAAGTTGAAAGTTTTCAAACACTACAAAACGGTGCTACATTACAATTTTTGGTGATTTTACTGATTACCTCAGGATTTTTTCATCTTCCCCCGATGAAGATTGTAACGATTTTGGCAGGTGTCATGGGTATACATCTTGGACTTTTTATTCTAACCTGCATTTTTGCACGAGGAGCACGTTTCTACCTTCTTGCATGGCTCATTCAACGTTTTGGGCATAAAGCCATGAATTTTCTTGCCCGCCATTTGAAATGGATTGTCCTGATTGGCTGTGTTAGTCTCTTACTACTCTATGGCGTTTTCGTAGTTTTGGTGAAAAAGCACCTTTTATTTTAAGGAACATGCACAATGACAGGCGTTTTGTCTTCCCAGTCTCTTTTGAAAAAGCATCTTTATCTTGCACCAAGTAGAAAAGAGCAAGGATTATGGGCTTTTTTTCTCGCTTTTTGCCTCACCGCCACGATAGGTCTCGCCCTTGGTTTTGAATATATTGGAGGATACCTTCCTTGCGATTTATGTCTCATTGAGCGTTTTCCGTATTATGGTGCTTTACCATTTTTAATTTTAGCGGGTTTAGGGGCGTGGTTTTCCCGCATATCTTTTTGGGTACAGTTTTTATTTTTGTGTGTTTCTATCTTAATGGCCATCAGCCTTGTCTTAGCACTCTATCATACCGGTATCGAATACGGCTTTTGGCCTGCCCCTGCCAGTTGTGGTACAAATGCAGCAAGAATGGTAACAGACGTCGATCAGCTGTTTAACCGATTAAACAACATCCATCCTCCTTCTTGTTCTGAAGCTTCCATGCGCTTTCTTTTTCTCTCATTTGCCGGTTGGAACGCCGTTGCCAGTCTCTTTTATCTGCTTGCCAGCTTTTATATTGCTTCAAAAGGGCTCCTTTCAGGGCACCCAAAATGATAACCGCAAAACAAAAAGAAAAAGAAAACCACGTGCCTACATTCTCCAAGTGCACATGCTCCCTTCTCATTCCAACATCAATCCAAACCTCTCACTGCGCTCTTCACCCCAAGAGAGCATAAATCTTTTGCTCTCTTTTTTCACCTTGCTTTTCTCTTTATTTATCTCTTTTTCACCAGCATTTCTAAGTCTCTCCCATTGACCATTCCCCTCCTTTACCAACGCTTATATGATCCCTTTTCCCCAAACTCACATCACAATTTCTTTGTGGTATTCCTCTCCTCCTTTTGTAAAGCCGTAAAAAAAGATGCATCCCTTTTATTATTTCACTCCTTTGCCTTTACTTGGCACTTTTTGTGAGAGAAACCCTCATAGAGATAAGACAAATGAAGAGACCTGATCCACACAAATGTGTCCACCATGTCCTAAGGATAAGAACACAATGCCTTCTTTTCATCTCCAATCTCTCTCCTCTCAGAGAGAAACCAACGTGCAGCAGCAGATGAGATGATGCAACATCATCACGATACGCAGCAGAAACATCATACAAAAATGGAGGCTCTCAATACTCCTTCGTAACAAACACTCCAGATAAAACCATCCAATCAAATTTTCATCACGCATAAAAAATGGAGAATGTCGTGAGAAATTATCATTTTCCCCCCATAATTTATTTGGAGAGCTATTTCATAAAGAACAGTCTTTGCATACGTGCGATCCTCGTACCCTCGTCCCAAGTTCACAACTTTCCTCCTTCAAGAAAACACCACATCATGAAAATCCGATCCTTGTAGTGCTTTCAAAAAGAGCCCCACTGATGCGCTCAGAGCACAAGAAAAAAGTTATACCCTATGTAGTCCTGCTTCATCACCCTCCATCGCTACGGTAAAGCGTGTTTGCCGGTCTGCAAGCTTCAATCATCTCATTCCACTGATAAAAAGAACTGTCAGAGATTAACCTTTTCCTGTAACAGACCAGCCAATCAACGCAAAACCGTTCTCTCTCCCTTCAAAAAGAACATCATGTTGTCTACTGTTTTATTAAATGCACGGCCCCACCTGTCATAGATCCCAACAAAGCTTTTACAGGGGAGGCTTTCAGCTCTCAAACCCTCTCTTCGCAAAGAGCTCTATGCTAAAGTATTTTTGGATTTGTTGAATTTACTTGCAAATTTCTTGCGCTTTGAATGCCTTTTCTTTCTTAACATATAAAAGAAGGATGAAATTTTTCTCTGAAAAAAAGTAATTTTGATTGTCATCTTTATTTCTAAGAAACGCATATTTTCAGCAGGATGCATTCTACTCTCTATCAGCCCGAGCACTTTCAGTATACTGATAATTCCTAAAAATGAAAAACCAACATCACAATGTAGCAAGAAGCACCTCTCCCTTCCCTTAGCAAGAGATAAACGAGGATGTTGATCATCATGCGCGGGGCAGCATGTCAGTCCATGGCGATCACACCCTTCACATGTTATTCTTTGAGTATCCTTATAATTATAAACCATTGATAATATCCTTTAAAGAGTATGCCACAGAACACATTTTGCTGTTGTGCAAATTGCCTCTAAAAAGAAATCCTTGCCCGTCCAAAAAGAGCCAGTTTTCTTTACACAGCAAACGTATTACACTCTGCTTTGCTTGTTTGAAGAACAGTGCTATTTCGGATTTCGGCCAGCGCGATAATACACCTCTTTTAAATGCTTTGCGCACCATCTGCGCAGCAATACGCTGCCAAAATATCGCTACACTTCCTCGAAAATTTTTTGCGCTTTTACGCACAGGGAAAAAAGGGGATATTTGGGTCATCTTAAACTCCGTTTCGATTGCAATGGATTGAAAGATGCCTAAAAAAATCAAATAAAAATAGAGGGTTAAGTTACGAAAACTATGGGGGGGATTTTAGTCTTATTTTGGTCTTTTTCACCCTAGAAGATAATGATAAAAAGCATTTTGAAAAAGAGAAAGAAAATTTTCTTATTTAAAAACAATAGACTAAAACATAGGGGAGGATATCTTAAACCTCCCCCTAGAAAGGCTTTTTTGAATCAACAAAAGGAGAAAATAAACAGAATTTTCACTCTTTTTTAGCGTCTTTTTTTTGTTCTAAAGGAACCTTGGCTATTGTTTTTGGAGCACCTCCGGTAGGTTTCCAATTCGCAACACTTGCGAGCTGCTCAATAACATCATCGCTGCGCTTACCAGTTTTCTTATTGAAGAGATTATATTGAGAAGCATTGTCTTGCAGCCATTTTTTAAGCGTCTGTTTAACAATTTCACCTGGTGCAACCTCAGTCACCGCTTCCCATGCCGCAACAACTGCAGCAAGCTTTGGAGCATAGCGCGGATGCGTTGGATCTTGAAACGTATATTTTTGATCCTTCATTTCATGGCAATCATCTTCAAAGAACAACAATTTTGGTCGCATACCCTGTGATAAAAGCCACTCTTTCAAATTAGCCACGGAAACAGAGGAATCCTCAACTATAAGAACTTTCCTCAAACGATCATGAACCATAGGATATGTGTAGAACCATTCTATCGTTAATTTTCCCTCTTTTCCTGCTCTTATTATTTCTTTATAAACAGCTCGAAACAAAGCAACTTTAGGTAATTGTGCGAGAGACCTTCCTACGTAAATATCACTCTCTTCAAGTTCTGTTTTTTTGTTAAATATACAGATGTTTGGATTTAATCCTGCTATCAATAACGCTGCCTGCGGTAATTTTAGTTTTTCACAACGTAGAAGCCATTTTAAACTTTCATCAATTCTCATATATATATATTCCCTACTCCTTTTTATCCGCAAAAATTAACTATTAAAAAAACACCAAGAGCATTCTCTTTTAACGCAGTGAGATTATGCGCCCTTTCCCGCTGCAATGCATCACAATCTAATTAAGAGAATCACAGCAATCATTCCACTTATGACATACAAACAAATGATTTTGATTGATTCAATATAAGAGACTTTTGAGATCAAAGAATCCTATTATATTCGGGGCTTTCATTCAAGTTGTGAAGCTATAAATTATCATTGCGTGAATCATAAGTTTTCATGCTCAATCAAACAATCTGATACTATCTTTCCTGTTTTATGCACTCTCACCCTGTAATCAGCAAAATCCATGCAATCACAGCCCGAAAGGTGGATTGGTTGCGTGCAAACGAGCCGCTTGTATGCAAAAGCAACAACAACGTTCAGTGTAGTGAAGAGAATAGCATGATGGCAGCGGCTTGCACCTTCATAAGTATAAAGATGGTGGTGCCTCATTAACCAGTGCGCAAGATCCTCTACTCTTGCACACAAGCAATTTGTTGCACCCATGTTGTTTCATCTTCAATCTACTGTTTTTCAATCCCGCCCTTTAATTCACCTGCTGTAATACACCTGCCGTAACACAATTGAACACCATTCATTACTCTTCTTATTCTGAAGAATTCATCCACTTTCTTTTTTTCTCATTTGCCGTTTGGAATGGCGTTGCCAGCCTCTTTTATATGCTTGCCAGCTTTTATATTGCTTCAAAAGGGCTCCTTCAGATCACCAAAAATGACAACAGCAAAAGAGAAACAAACCCGCCTCTCTCTTCCTCCATATTTTCTAGCCAAGCACAAACATCAGCGCTCTCAAAAGCCGCCATCACTACTTTTTCACCAAACATAGCCTTCCCGCGAACACTCTCTTGGCAGCATCGGAATGAAACAACAAAAGACAGACATCATGCATTTTATTATTTCATCTCTCTATACTTTTTGGCAATATTTTGATAAAAAGCAAAGCTGGAGAAGCTATAAGACAAATAAGTGAGGGGCCCAACAAACACAAATGGTCTACCATGCCTCAGGATAAAAATATAACCCCTCCTGTTACAACCTCATTACCCTCCTCTTTAGATATAAGCAAACTTGAAGAACCGCATATCATGATGGAACATGATCATGATGCGTGGTGGGAACACAGGTACGAAGGGGATCTAAACGCTCCTTATAAAAAACCACCCCATATAAAACCGCGCCTCAAATCAGCACCACGCATTAGACAGGTCTTTTGGTGTGACTTTCCTCATGATGCAATATTGCCTGAATTTTGGAAAAAGCGCCCTGTTTTAGTGCTCTCTAAATGTGCAAGGCTCTATGGAAATGTTACTGTTTTGCCTTTTTCAACGAAATCGCAACCAAATAATCCAGCTGCTTATTCTCTGCAATCTCCGATAGCATATAAAAAAGCGTGGATTATTTGCAATTATGTCACGACGGTTTCCGTAAGCCGTTTAAGTGGCTCGCAAAATACTCCAAGATTATCAAAAGGCGAATTTGATAAAATTGTAGCTTTGATGTTGAAGCATTTACCGCGTTTGCACTATTGACTTTTTAAAAAAATAAACGTATATATATCACCATATACGGCATCAGTAATGGTGGCCGCTTCCCCACTAGGGGAGACAGGAACGAAGGAGTAGGAAACTACTCCTTTCGTCATTTAAGGTGTTCTTTTCAGTCTTCTTTAAGGAGTCTTTTGGGATATCTGAGAGGGCTTTTTACTGAACATTTTTAACACACGTACTTAACTATTCCTCACGTTTTATTTCGTCACATTTTATTGTGATTATTTAAACATATCTCTGAATTGAGACCGTAAAATTGTGTCTTTTCTCTTAAGCCGATAATTTTCTAGCCGCTTCTTATTAAACTCAACAAAAGCATTCTTTTAAGCATTTGTAAAAAGCGATTCCTCAACACAATCCCCCACATTTTGCCTCATTTTTTTCACACACGGTTTTTTTGCTCACTTCTTTTATTCTCTTTTTTTGCTGTTTTGTTCACTTTCTTCATGCACCAATCGCCCTTCTTTTTCACCAGCAGCTTTTTTGAACTTTTAAATTTTGCATTGACTTTCGTTATTTTCTTCTTATATCTTAGAATTATTCTAAAGAGCAAAGGAACAGAAAATGTTCAAATCCCTTTTTTCACTTGTACAACGCAAAGCTCTGTCCTTTCGTTCAATACAAAAGATGATAGTTCGGATGCTCAAGGTAAAAGAGCGGCATGCAGCGCTCTATTTAAAATACGCAAAAGCTTTAGAGCCTTATTCCTCCAAGCAAGCAGCAATTTTTACAGCAATGGGCATAAAAGAGCTTGAAAATTATAAACAGCTCCTGTGTCTTTCTTGTCAAAATCAAAGAACTGTAGGCGCATTGTGTCATCAGCCTTCTCTTGTCACAAGCAAGCGCCAGCGTACGCCCTCTCGCACCACAACGGCAAGTCAAACCACAAAAAAGCCCTCGAAAACCCAAAGACAAACGCTTTTAACGTGGATTCAGCCTGGTCTTGCAGGCTTAATGGATGGTTCTGTTTCCACCCTTGCACCAATTTTCGCAGCAGCTTTTGCAACGGGTGATACGCATCAAACCTTTTTAATCGGGCTTTCCGCTTCGATTGGTGCGGGTCTTTCAATGGGATTTACAGAGGCAGCCCATGACGACGGTAAATTATCAGGCCGTGGTTCTCCATTAAAAAGAGGTCTTGCCAGTGGTGTTATGACAACGCTAGGAGGTTTAGGGCACACGCTTCCTTACTTGATCAACTCCTTTTACGTCGCAACAATTATTGCATTTATTATCGTCTTTTTCGAACTCGGAGCCATCGTCTGGATTCAAAATAAATACATGTCGACGCCCTTTTGGCGAGCATCATTACAGGTTATCATTGGAGGAACCTTAGTTTTTGCCACGGGTATTTTAATCGGCAGTATATAAAAGGATCTAAAAAATATGAAGCAAACACTTTCTAAAACAAGCAGAGAAAATAATCTCTCTATCCAGAAACTTTTCCCTGCTTGTTTTGGAAAAAATCTTTTGTTAAAGTTGTGTTTGCTTTTTATATTTTGGAGATGCTTTGACCATGCCCTATACGCACCTGAACAGCCAAAAGACCCCTCTTCAACCGGATGCATCTCCTCAGCTTTCCCAAAAAGCGACCTTATCGGTCCAACGCCTTGAGCATGGGCAAGGTTTAGAACTTCCGCACTACGCCACCGCCGGCTCCGCTGGTCTTGATTTACGAGCAGCCCTTGGTGAAGAAGAGACTGTTGTACTTGCACCAGGGCAGCGCGCCCTTATTCCAACAGGTCTGGTCTTTCACCTTTTGCCGGGGTTTGAAGCACAAATACGTCCACGCTCTGGTTTAGCCTTAAAGCATGGCATTACATGCCTCAATACACCTGGAACCATTGACAGCGATTACCGTGGTGAAGTGAAAGTTCTTCTCATCAACTTAGGACAAGAAGACTTTTCCATTACACGGGGAATGCGCATTGCACAAACGGTCATCGCACCGGTTGTTCAGGTCAATGTTTGCGAAATTGAAGCTGTTGAGGTAGAGATTTGTGCACTTGAACCAGATCAAAAAGATAGCAGCCAAACACAAAACGGAGTAGAACATCGCGGCGTGAGAGGCTTTGGTTCAACAGGACATGATTAAACGGAAATAAACAGCAAGTTTCTGTCTCTTCATTGACTTTTTGCCTCTTAATTTACAGGCGGAATTCCTTACGCCCAACCTTTAAACTACGCCATTACATGCCTCAGCACGCTTAGCACAATTACATGTGATGAGCCGGTAGTGAAAGTTAAAGGTCTTCTCATCAATTTGGAGCAAGAAAAATTTTCCATTACACGGGGAATGCGCATTGCACAAACGGTCATCACACCGGTTGTTCAGGTCAATATTTGCGAAATTGATGCTGTTGAGGTAGAGATTTGTGCACTTGAACAAAATCAACAAGACAGCAGCCAAACACCAGACAAAGCAAAAACCCGTGGCGTAAGAGACTTTGATTCAACAGAACATGATTTAAGCAGAAATGACGGGTAAATCCCTCTTTATTACTGGAAAATGAATACAGGATATTGATTTATAATCATAATTTATCATTTTGCAACTTGAATGAGCCACCCAGAATATCGTAAGATTCTCTCATTTTAAATCTGTTTATATTGAATCAATCACAACCATTCCCTTGCACATCACAAAGAGGATTGGCGTATGAATAAAAAACCGTTTAAGAAAGGCGTAAAGATGCTTTTTATGGACCGTTTCAATCAAAGGCTTTAGGCACAAAACATTGGGAGCTCGTAAAGAGTATGATGGCACCCACCTTGCACCTTCATAAGCGTAAAGAGAGTAGTGCACAATGGCAACAGCCTCTCTTGGCAACACTAAAGCTTCCCCTGAAGAGCTCTTAAAGTCACACTGTTTTCCTAAGAGAACTTGTGCTTTTGCTGTCACCCGTCAATCAATATCCAAACCCAGAGGACTACTGTATAGGGGAGAGGTCATCCACTACAGAGCTTTCAGTGCCACCGTTTACCGCCTGTTCTGGTGCTACCGCATCAGGTGTCGTACCTGCAACGGCATCAGATGCCACACCACTTGTAACAACATTGGAAGGTTTTTGCATTCCCACAAGACCAATTTTTTTATATCCAGCAGTGCGGACTTGATTGAGCAAATCCACGACAGCACCATAGTCAATTTCGCTATCGGCTTTGATCAAAATCTTTGTTTCTAGATTTTGCTTTGTTTTTTTAAACAACGCTTCAACAAACTCTGTTTTGTTGACAAGATTATCGCCAACATAAAGAGAACTATCTTTTTGCAGAGTCACATAAAGCGGTTCATCAGGCTGCTCAGCAGAAGAAGTTTGCGTTATGGAAGGCAGTTGAACAGGAATAGTAGAAGTTGCTAAAGGCGCAGCCACCATAAAAACAATGAGCAACACGAGAACAACGTCAATGAAAGGTGTTACATTGATCTCATTGTGCAACCCACCCGCATCTGACTCCCAATCATCATTAAAGTTTGCGTTCATTGTTTATGACTTTTCTTCTGTCTGTGTCTATCGAGTTCACGGCTCAAAAGCCTCTCAATTGCAGCGACGATATCGCCTAAATCATTGCGATAACTACTCAAAGCACGCATAAGGCTATTATACATAACAACAGCAGGAATAGCGACAAAAAGCCCAATAGCTGTTGCCAGCAAAGCTTCAGCAATTCCAGGAGCAACCACATCAAGCCGCGTTGTTTGAGATTCGGCAATTCCGATAAAAGAATTCATGATCCCCCATACAGTTGCAAAAAGACCAACAAAGGGAGCAATAGCGCCAATTGTTGCAAGAACAGCGCTCCCGCATGCAACACGGCGCGCGGCAGCAAGCAAGCAACGCGATAAAAGCGAATGAACCCGCTTTTTTACGCCCTCATTAACATCACGAGCAATCTCTCCATATCGCGTAATCTCCTCATAAAAGGGAACATCTTCAGAAAAAGCGGCTTGACTTTGTCTTTCTCTAGGATCTTCTGTTGCAATAAAATTGACCTGCTGTGTAGAAAGATAAACCTCTTTAAGCGTTTCTTTTAAAAAGACCACACTGGGTCCTTTGCTGTCTTTCAAGCTAGCCGCCAAACGGGTAAGAGTCTGAGCACTAAGCACCAATTGCAATTCATGACGCGCTCTTCGTTTTGCCAAAGTAATTTCAACGATTTTTACAAAAGCAATTGTCCAAGATGCAAGAGAAGCAAGCAATAAAAGAACAATAACGGCTTTCACAACAAAATCAGCCGCCATAAACATTGAAAAAGGGGAAAGATCATGCACAGCCAATACAGCAGACACATTGTCTAAGGGTATTGTCTCAGATTCCATTTTTGTCTCACATTATCGTGGTTTTCTATTTTTATTTTTTGATCTTACAGCTTATGTGACCATCCGGCGTAGCACCACTTGCTCACAATACCGCTTTCCCCTTTCTATCACGGATGCTTAATCTTAAGAAACAAAACTTGATAAATCAAGTATAGTTTTATTTCAGGAAAAACCTCTTTCAAGAGGGACCCCTCAGGAAATTCTCCTATACACAATTAAAATGCGTTTAAAATATGTTGCCTAATCTCATGGATTCCAACGAGTAAGATACGTTTTACGCACAAGACTGATCTTACAAGCAAGATTGAATTTATAAAAAACATTTCTAAATTGAATAAAGAGAGCAATAAATTGCAAAAAGAGGTGGAACGAAAAAGAGTGTTTGACGTTACCAAACAGTGAAAATTTTTTACTCCAAGCAAATGATCACAATGAACACAAAAACATAAAGTGCAATGCGTTAAGAAGAGGGAAATGCATTATGACAAACAACAAAAAAACAGAAAACAGCAAGACAGCAGCAGAAAAAGACCTACAAACCCAATTAGAAAAATTACGCACTGAAATTTCAGGGATAACCTCGACACTGTCGAATCTTGGCGCAAATAAACTAAACACCGCCAAAGATAAAGCAGAAAAACTTTATAGCTCGGCAAAGGAAAATGGCGAAGAAATTATGTCTCAAGCAAAAGACAAAATAAGTGACCTTGAACAAGCCATGAATGAACGCGTTCGAAAAAACCCTGGCAAAAGCGTTCTATTTGCAGCAGGTGTTGGTTTTATTCTTGCGCAAATATTGCGTCGTTAAATGCCCATGCATAAGTTTATCGCCCCTCTTTTAAACCATCTTTTTGATGGTGAACTCAAAAGTAGCGTCAAGCAAATGCGCCTTCAAGCAATTGTCTGTGGGATTATTGGAATTTCACTGTTCATAGCTCTAATATTTTTATGTATCATTGGTTTCATAGCGTTATGTTGGGTTATGAAGCCTCTTGCAGCAGCCAGTACCATGTTTTTCATCTGGCTTTTTATTGCAGGACTAGGTGTTTTCGTTAGCAAAGTTTTAAAAGCTACGCGCCATTATAATCAACAAAAAAAGTTGGAAGAACAACGTCATAAACTGATGACAGACGCAACATTCTCAGGCATTTCACTGCTCAGCAAACATCTGCCTTTTGCTAAATTGGGTGTTCCTGTTCTTGGACTTTTGACTTATTTTTTGTGGAAAAAGGATAAAAAAGACTACTTTTAAACACAAATAAGATATGTACTCACCATTCTATCCCCCCAAAGTGCTTTCTCTTTCAAAAAGAGAAAGCGCTTTTTTTATTTTCCATCCACCGTTTCTGTCACGACCCTATCAAGAGCTTCTCGATCATCGCCTTCAACCATCACGTAGAACAACCAGCTCGGTTCCAGAAGCACAACTCTGGTCATCCGCACCTTTTTTCCCCTAACAGCACCCACAACAGCGCTCACACCCCATAAAAAATCTCCCCCCCCTGAACCACTCTCTCAAAAACATTCCCCCAAAACATCTCCAAGATCCCCCTCTCTCCTCAAAGCATCTCTCTAGAAATCTTCTCCCCCAAAAGCAGATGAGCCCTCCCCTCTTGATAAGCACCTTTTATCTTCAGAGTTCTCTTCACACCACTTTCCTTGGCTTATCGGAAATTCGCAGGGTTTTCACCATCACCCGCATGACAAAAGGCTTTCACACTTCATTGGAGGGATGATAAATAATGAAAATATTTGCATGGGAAGACACTGTTCCGTTCTGCTTTATCGCAGAAAAATTTCACTATTCCTCATCTCACGACTTCTCTTAACTATTTTCTCATCGGACTCTTATCTCAAAGGATAATGATAATTATCAGCCACCAAGCTCCTAGAAAGAGCAATCACAAACTATGATTTGAAATAAAGCGTCATGATCCTTCAACGGCAGCACTTAATTTTGAAAGGGCGTCATGGTGCGTGATAACATCTACCATCTCTGTCACAACCATATCAAGAGCTTCTCGATCATCACCTTCAGCCATCACGCGGATAACCGGCTCGGTTCCAGAAGCGCGAATGACCAGCCGTGCTTGTTTCCCCAATCGTTGAATTGCTTGATCTATTGCCGTTTTAACCGGATTTTTTTCCAGCACATTTTTGTTTTTAATCGTGATATTTTTTAAAATTTGCGGCACAGCTTCAAAGCGTTTACACAAATCACTCATAGCGATTTGACTTTGTTGCATACAAGCTAAAATCTGTAAGGCAGCCACCAATCCATCGCCAGTTGTGCCAAAATCACTAAGCACAATATGCCCAGAAGCCTCACCGCCAACATTATATCCCTTCTGACGCATTGCCTCGACAACATAGCGATCACCAACATTTGTCCTTACAAGATCTAATCCTTTGCTGTTTAAGAAACGCTCAAGCCCAAGATTTGACATAATGGTTGTAACAATACCGTTGAGCTGTAAGCGTCCTGCTTTATGCCAATTTTCAGCAATGACAGCAATCAACTGATCCCCATCCACGGTTTGCGCTTTTTCATCAACAATAAGAACACGGTCTCCATCACCATCGAGAGCAATTCCCACATCAGCACGCACTTCATGAACTTTTTGTTTTAAAGAGGTCAAATCGGTTGAGCCACATTTTCGATTAATATTGGTACCGTTTGGCGTATCATGAATAGCAAAAACCTCTGCTCCCAATTCCCACAAAGCACGTGGAGCAGCTTTATAAGCAGCACCATTGGCGCAATCGACCACGATACGCAAAGAATCCAAACGCACATCTCGTGGTAAAGTCCGTTTGGCATATTCGATATAACGATAAATATCGCCCTCGACCCGTTTTACGTATCCAATTTCTGAACCACTCGCTAAGGATTTTGAAAGATCTTTATCAATTAATTGTTCAATTTTCTTTTCTATATCATCGGAAAGCTTAAAACCATCTGGACCAAAAAGTTTAATCCCATTATCGTAAAAGGGATTATGTGAAGCAGAAATCATCACCCCAAGATCCGCGCGTAATGAACGACAAAGCATAGCAACAGCGGGCGTTGGCACAGGTCCCAATAAAAAAGCTTCCATGCCCGCAGCAGTAAATCCTGAAACCAAAGCATTTTCTAACATATAACTCGATAATCGAGTATCCTTACCAATCACCACACGGCGCGTCTGATGCTGTGAACGAAACAAAATCCCTACAGCCATACCCACTTTCATGGCAAAATCTGGTGTCATGGGAAAAACATTGGCTTTTCCCCGAATTCCATCTGTACCAAAATATTTTTGTGCCATCCCTACTTCCTTGTCTACACACTTCTTCTCTTGCGGTCTTGACAGAGTCCTCTCTCGTAACAACGAGATCTCCCAATTTGGTGAGATCCTTTGTATCACCTCATTCTTTCAGGCAATCAAGACGTGCACCACGCCACACTCCAACAGATACGTTTTCGTACCCTACACATCGTGCCTACACAACCCAATCCAATTCTTCTCTGAAGCGTTTCATCACACGAGCATCATCTCTCAACACAACCCAAAGACAACTTCATCGGTTCCTATAAAAGATGCGCTTTTAACACTCGTTCCCAAGCATCACAACACTTCTCACTCCATAGCCCCCCAAAGAAACACTGTGCAATCCTCTGCTTTGAAGCGTTTAACCACACGAGCATCATCTCTTAGCACAACCCAAAGACAACCTCATCGGTTCCTGTAAAAGATGCGCTTTTAACACTCGTTCCCAAGCATCGCACCGTTGCTCTTAAAACCCAGAACCTCAAAACAATGCACGAGCTGTTCTCACATCCTCTTTCAAATGTTGTTTTTTAAAATCGCAGGCAAGCTTGCGTTTTCCCTCATGAAATTGGCTGAGAGTCTTTTAAAGAGACGGGCACTTAAAGACACAAGCCACTCAAACGTCTTTAGAAGGTTGTTGTTGAGCTTTATCTTCCTCAGCACTTAACGCTTTTTCAGCGTCTGCTTTGATTCCAGAGCGATTGGCTGCTTCGGCGGATTTTTTTGTGCTTTGCGTTTTTTTCTCAGTCCCACGAGATTTAGCCTCTTTAAGCCTGACATCACTGGATTTGGAATCACTAGATTTTGTTTTTCCTTTTCCAGCTTTTAGTCCTTCCTTCCCTTCCTCTACTTTACGCGCATTTGTTTCCTCTCCCGTTTTTTTTCCGGATTCGCTCTTACCAGCATTCGTTTTAGGCACAGAGGAAGTGCGCACAGAAGCATTTTCATCTTTCTGTGTTCGTGAAGGAGGTTTTCCTGCAATAACCTCGTTAATTTCAGCACCGGTTAAAGTCTCATATTCCAACAAACCTTGCGCAAGAGCAAACCATTCTTGTCTTTTTGTTTTCAGAATTCTGGTAGCATGTGTGTAAGCATCATCAATGAGCTTACGCACTTCCATATCGATCATGCGCGCTGTTTCTTCAGAGACATTTTGTGTTCGTGCAACAGAATGCCCTAAAAAGACTTCATCTTGGTTATCGCCATAGGCGACATTACCGAGAAGATCCGAAAAGCCCCATCGCGTAATCATCGCACGCGCCAATTTTGTTGCCTGTTCAATATCGGATGCAGCACCGGATGTGATATTTTCTTTTCCGAATTTCAATTCTTCGGCCACACGTCCACCCATCATAATAGCCAAACGAGAAGTCATCCAACGATAGCTCATGGAATAGCGATCCCCCTCAGGCAATTGCATAACCATCCCCAAAGCTCTTCCCCTTGGTACAATTGTTGCTTTATGAACAGGATCCGCAACAGGAACATTGAGAGCTACAATAGCATGCCCCGCTTCGTGATATGCGGTGAGCTCTTTTTCTTCTTGTGTCATGGCAGTTGAACGACGTTCCGCTCCCATCATCACCTTGTCTTTAGCATCTTCAAACTCTTGCATCGTCACAACTCTTTTATTGCGGCTAGCAGCCATGAGAGCAGCTTCATTCACAAGATTCATCAGATCAGCACCCGAAAACCCTGGCGTTCCTCTTGCCAAAATTTTCAGATCAACATTAGGAGCTAAAGGCACATTGCGCACATGAACTTTCAAGATTTGCTCACGTCCAGAAACATCCGGGTTTGGCACAACAACTTGGCGATCAAACCGCCCTGGTCTTAACAAAGCAGGGTCGAGCACATCGGGACGGTTTGTTGCAGCAATAAGAATGATACTTTCATTGGGCTCAAAACCATCCATTTCGACCAGCAACTGGTTTAAGGTTTGCTCGCGTTCATCATTTCCGCCTCCCAATCCGGCACCACGATGGCGTCCAACAGCATCAATTTCGTCGATAAAGATAATACAGGGGGCATTTTTTTTCGCCTGTTCAAACATATCACGCACGCGGCTAGCACCAACCCCGACAAACATTTCGACAAAATCAGACCCTGAGATGGTGAAAAAAGGCACATTAGCCTCACCCGCAACAGAGCGTGCAAGCAAGGTTTTACCCGTCCCAGGAGGACCAACAAGCAAAACGCCGCGTGGAATACGCCCACCTAGGCGTTGAAATTTTTGTGGTTCACGTAAAAATTCGACGATTTCTTGGAGATCCTGCTTTGCTTCTTCAACGCCAGCAACATCCTGAAAGGTCACACGGCCCTGCGCTTCATTGAGCAATTTTGCTTTTGATTTGCCAAAGCCCATAGCCCCACGTGATCCATTTTGCATTTGTCGCATAAAGAAGACCCACGCCCCAACGATAATAATAACAGGCAACAGGGAAAAGAGAAGATTGAGGAAAATACTATTGCCAGAGCTTTCAGGAATAGCCTTAACATTAACATTTCTGCTTTCCAATTTTTGTATTAAGCTTGGATCTCGTGGTGCATAAGTTGAAATAACTCTATGTTCAACGGTTTTTCCTGTTAATTTCTGCCCCTGAATGGTCACAGACTTCAACTCATTATTCTCGACTTTCTGCAAGAATTCGGAATAGGAGATCTCTCCCCCTCCAGAACGTTGGCTATCTCCATTAAAAAGAGAAAACGATACAATCAAAATCAAGGCAATAACTCCCCAAATGAGGAGCGAGCGGTAATTGGAATTCATGTTAAGTCCACTTAATAAAATACAGATTTTAAATAACCACCCTTAACATATAACCTTGTATGCCCCTTGCCAAGATATGAGAAGATGTTTATTCTCTTTTAGAGCGATTTTTCTTTATCTTTTCGCCTCAATATTAAAAAAAGGCTCAATAACATTAATAAACGGCGCATCTTCACGGGACAAAAGCCAATCGAAGGGAGCCATAATTCGCTTTACGGTAACATTTTGTTGTAAAATAGCGTAATCCGTTAACTCTGGAATATCATATCCTTTATCATTTGAGATCATAGGCAGCGATTGGAGAGAAGGATAATGGGGGCGTTCAAGATCGAAACTGCTCTTTTTCAACAGAGCTTTCAGCTGTTCCAACCCCGCTGGTTCAACTTTTAGAGCCTCAGTCCCAGAGTTTGTAATCTGATAACGTCCATCCCATAAAAAAGTTTGTCCAGGTTCAACAACCGCCTCTTTCAGATTTCGCGATTCACGCCAAAAAGTAATCCCGCTTCTGTTATATTCTCCTCTTTGAGTATATTCCCCCCTTTGAGTATATTCAATGACAGATCCAGCATAAGTAAAGCGTTGTTTTTCTAGAGAGCAAAGACACAACTTTTGAAAAAGAGTAATTAATTTTTGTAAAGGAAGCAAATACACCCCTCCTCCCATCAGCACGGCAAAAAGCCCAACGACGAAAGGAAAGTCTGGATGTTTTTGTAAAAATGGTGCAGGCTTTGCAATAAAACAACGTCCATGTTCAACAGTGATATCCAGAGCCAAAATCAAATCAGCAATATTTTGTGCCTTTTTGCGGCGTTGAAGTGCGGCTTCATTAACTTTTTTGGCAATATTGGAAAGCTTTTTTTGATGAAGAGATTGGCGCACACGCACGCGTTCAAAATTAAGATCTTCATTTGTTGGATCATCAATCCACGTTTTTCCCTTTAAATGCAAATAAGCCCGCAATGTTTTACGCTTGACACCAAGAAGCGGACGAATCAAACGCACTGTTCGACGCAACAACGCTTCCCGCGGAATACAAGATAAACCACGCTCATACACCAGCCCATAGCTTTTTTCAGCAATATTTGCTCCCATTTCTGGAAAACAAACCCCATCGAGTTCAGCCTCAAAGTATCCTTGTTGCAAAGCCTGCCCAGTATCTCTAATAGCAATGTCTCTAGCACAAATGCTCTCATGCATATCTTCACAGCATTTTTGTCGAAAAATATCGGCATTCTTTTGAAGACGTTGGCAACGCATCTGATAAGTTTCAACCTGATCATTAAGCGTATGCCCTGTCATAATAAGCGTTGCACCTTGCTTTTGTGCTTCTTTAAAGAGGAGATCATAGCGTGCAACACGAGCGCTTGAAGCGATATGCGTCTTTGGCTTTTTGCCTTCCCACCGTACAATGGTATGTTTAATGTGATGAGCACGACAAATTTCTGCAACCATTGAAGCTTCCCGCGCCGATTCTCTACGCAATTGATGATCAACAGTAACGACAATCATTTCCGGAGCAACAGAGAGCGTTTTTAAATGGTCTTTGACCAAAAACAGCAGGGCAAGTGAATCACTTCCCCCTGAAACCGCAAGGATCAACTTCCGACATTCAATAAAATCTGATGTTTTAAAGAGATTTCCTGCTAGTCTAACGAGCACCGCGAACGACCCCGCTCCTTTTTAAGAGGCTTACAAAACACACACTCCAACGTTTTAGAGAGTTTTGGCGTTTTAGAGGACGTTGATTTTTTGGCAAAAACTGTACAAGCCTCTTCATTATAACCAAGCGCAACCATACTAATAGCTAATTTCAACAAAATCTCAGAAGTGTAATGCTTTTTTTTGTCTAAATACCATACATTAAGATAAACTTGTGCTGCTTCATGATAGCGTTTTTGTCCCAACAAAGATTCAGCTAACCAAAACAAAGCATCATCGCTTAAAGGGTCCATTTGATACCGATTTTGAAAAGCGCAAAAAGCTTTTTCAGCTTCAACGTAATTGCCAGAAAGAATAAAATCATAGCCTTTTTTATACAATGTTTTGGGAGAAAAAAGAGGAGTTTTAGCAGAAAGAAGGGAAACATCCCCACTATGCTGCAATTTGGCATGATTGCTTTCTTCATGTGCTTTCTCCAAACGCCCCTCTGCTTCCTTTGGAGCGTTATGCACTGTCTTCAAGTGTTCACTGGTTTCTTGCGGACGATCATTTATTTCTTCAAAACGGCTTTCAAGATTATGGCTCTCCCTACTCTCATGGTTTTCTCCATCAGCAACACTGTTGTAACCATCTCCTGTAAGATACTCCTGCTCCATCCCTTCCTTTGCGCTCTTAAAGTTTTCATCCAAAGTGGCATAATCAGAAGGACAAGAATAAACAACAGAGCTTTCTTTATCAAAAAGCCGATGAAATTGCTTTTGAACACTTTCCAAATCGTTATGCTCAAGCACCGTTCGTATTTTATGCAAGAGTTTATCCAAATCATAATTTTTAAAAAGAGACCCTTGATTTTCCAAAATAAATTCTCGATCTTGGATCAGACCCTGAAAAGAGAAATCCGCATCCAAAGCAGCAGGAGCTGCATCCTTAGCAGCAGGCATTACACCCGTAGCGGCAGGCGCTACACCCGTAGCAGCAGGAACTGCATCCTTAGCGGCAGGCGTTGCATCCTTAGCAGCAGGCATTACACCCGTAGCAGCAGGCGCTACACCCGTAGCAGCAGGCGCTACACCCGTAGCAGCAGGCGCTACACCCGTAGCAGCAGGAGCTGCATCCGTAGCGGCAGGAACTGCATCCGTAGCGGCAGGCGCTACACCCGTAGCAGCAGGCGCTAAACCCGTAGCAGCAGGAACTGCATCCTTAGCGGCAGGCGTTGCATCCTTAGCAGCAGGAGCTGCATCCTTAGCAGCAGGAACTGCATCCGTAGCAGCAGGAACTGCATCCGTAGCAGCAGGAGCTGCATCCGTAGCGGCAGGCGTTGCATCCGTAGCGGCAGGCACTACACCCGTAGAAGCAGGAACTGCATCCGTAGCGGCAGGAGCTGCATCCGTAGCGGCAGGAGCTGCATCCGTAGCGGCAGGCGTTGCATCCGTAGCGGCAGGCGTTGCATCCGTAGCGGCAGGCGTTGCATCCGTAGCGGCAGGAGCTGCATCCGTAGCGGCAGGCGTTGCATCCGTAGCGGCAGGCGTTGCATCCGTAGCGGCAGGCGTTGCATCCGTAGCGGCAGGAGCTGCATCCTTAGCAGCAGGAACTGCATCCTTAGCAGCAGAAACTGCATCCGTAGCAGCAGGAGCTGCATCCGTAGCGGCAGGAGCTGCATCCTTAGCAGCAGGAACTGCATCCTTAGCAGCAGAAACTGCATCCGTAGCAGCAGGAGCTGCATCATATGGAGGGTATTGAGAAGCCCTTCGCGGTGCACTTTGAGCAGACAAAGTAAAACACGCTATAAAAACCGACATAAAAAAGACAACGGTCCAATTTTGCTTCTTATAAATCCACATATTTTTCCCCCAAGACACCAATACAAGCGTTTAGACAAACCAAAAGTTTACACAACTCATTGTCACTTGTATTTTTAACCACCATTCATGTTATTAATTGTAGTAACAGCGCGCCGATTTTGGTTCCAACAAGAAATATCGTCACACACAGCGACAGGTCTTTCTTTTCCGTAAGAAATTGTTCGCATCCGTTGTACAGATACACCAAGAGACATTAAATAGTCACGTACAGCAACAGCACGACGCTGCCCCAATGCCAGATTATATTCACGCGTCCCACGCTCATCAGCATGACCTTCAATCGTAATAAAATAGGAAGGATAACGAAGCAACCATTCTGCTTGGCGCATTAAAATACGTTCAGCATCAGGCTCAATTGAAGAGGAATCAAGACTAAAGAAAACGCGATCCCCAACGTTAACAGTAAAATCCTGCCCTGAGCCTAACGGCACCTGATTAAAGCCTGCACCATTCATACCGTTGACACCACCAACATGGTTCCGTCCACAACCAACAAGGGCCAGTGAGAAAAAAAGAACCATGCTCAAAGGATGAACGATAATATTTTTGATAGAGCGCATAGACGGATTCTCCTTATTGTAAAAATCAACCCCGAAGGGTTAGATAGATTCTTTCGATAGCGCTTCAAGAATAATCGTTAATTCCTAATGAAGATAAAATTTTCTCTGTTTTTTGACCTACCATCATTTTTTTAGCTCCATCAATTTTCTTCCCCCACCGCCTTTCAGCACAAACGTGAAATCACGCATTTATCCAGCATCATTTTTGTCATCATCTTGACGGTTTTTCTGAAGTGCGTTTAGTTTAGCAAAAACTTTATCAGCATCGAAATTCTTGTTGAGGTCAT
This sequence comes from Bartonella heixiaziensis, assembly GCF_046245125.2. Classification (GTDB taxonomy): domain Bacteria; phylum Pseudomonadota; class Alphaproteobacteria; order Rhizobiales; family Rhizobiaceae; genus Bartonella; species Bartonella heixiaziensis. The sequence goes on from NZ_CP176404.1 coordinate 1,742,020, forward strand.
GTTCATCCTCCTCTTCATTGAGGGCAACATTTTCTGTAACAGATGCGGGGAGTAAAGATCTGTCTCCCTCAGCAGAGACAGGGCGATTTTTTGCCGCACGCTGGAGTTCGATATCCAAATCAATTTGCAAACACAAGCCAAGACCAACAGGATCAAGAGGGACCAAATTAGCACTATTCCAATGGGTTCTTTGGCGAATTTGTTCAATGGTTGCTTTTGTTGTTCCAATCAACCGTGCAATCTGAGCATCTTTTAATTCAGGGTGATTGGTCACCAACCATAAGATACCATTTGGGCGATCTTGGCGCCGAGAAAGAGGGATATAGCGCGCGCCTTTGCGCTTTTTTTCGGGGATGCGGACTCTTGACTCAGAAATTTTCAAGCGTGCATTTTTGTCTGCCTCCACCCGTGCGATTTCACTGCGTGTTAACTGCCCAGAACTAATGGGATCGAGTCCTTTAATACCATAAGTCGCTTCACCATCGGCAATAGCTTTTACTTCCAAGACATGCAATTTACAAAATTCTGCAATCTGTTCAAAAGAAAGTGCTGTATTATCAACCAGCCAAACAGCTGTCGCTTTGGGCATCAAAAGTTGCGTTGCCATTTTTATTAACATCCTCTCACTTCGCCTTTTTAAGGCAGGTTATTGCCCACTCTGGAGCTTTGGAGTATTTCTCCCTATTATTGTCAGGCTCTGTTCACCCGCTTTGATAAAGCGAGACATGGAACAAACCACTTTTGCCATGAAATTATCTTGTTATAGCGTGATTTTTAATTGACGACAAGAACCTGTCTTGTGAAGCCCCTCAAGAAAGTCTCTTTACCTTTAAGGTGAATTTTCTTATTAAAGGATTTATACGATCACTTCACCTTATGATGCAATGCTTTTGTTTGCAGATTTTTAGCATATTTGTTGCACCAAAATGGATATGTGACCGCCTCTAATTGAGGGACCCTTAACTGAAAGGGAAACCCCAAACTGAAAGGGAAACTATGGCAGGCCATTCACAATTTAAAAATATTATGCACCGTAAAGGGCGTCAAGATGCAATGCGCTCGAAAATATTTTCGAAGCTTGCTCGTGAAATCACCGTTGCAGCCAAACAAGGCGCTCCTGATCCGGCTATGAATCCACGCTTAAGGCTCGCTGTCCAAAATGCTAAGGCACAATCAATGCCGAAAGACAATATTGAACGCGCAATTAAGAAAGCTTCAGGTAATGATGTCGAACATTATGATGAAGTGCGCTACGAAGGCTATGGTCCAGGAGGCGTTGCGGTCATTGTTGAAGCTTTAACCGATAACCGCAACCGCACCGCCTCAAACGTACGCGCCGCCTTCACCAAATCAGGGGGGGCACTAGGAGAAACAGGTTCGGTCAGCTTTATGTTTAATCGGATTGGTGAAATCATCTATAAGAAGGAAGCAGGAACAGCAGACAGCGTCATGGACGCAGCGATAGAAGCTGGTGCCGAAGATGTACAATCAGAAGAAACGGAACACCACATTACCTGTGCATTTGAAGATATTGGTGAAGTTTCTAAAATGCTTGAAGCAAAACTTGGCGAAGCAGAATCAATCAAAACTGTTTGGAAAGCAACTACCCTTGCACCCGTAGATGAAGAAAAAGCTTTGTCAGTGTTACGGCTTATTTCAACATTAGAAGAAGATGATGACGTGCAAAATGTTTATGCCAACTTTGATGTTAGTGATGAAATTTTGGCAAAACTATCTGCATAATTGCGCGCGCAATCATCACCTGCGCGTGCTCCCTTCTGAGGGAGCTTTAAAGCGTTGTCTACGCAAGACTAACGCAGCAGCATATTTGAGACAATGATTAAGACGAATGAAAGCCCGACGAGCAGTTCCAGCTTCTATATGCCAGATGAGAGCGAGAGTATTGCGTATATCTGTTTTCGTAACCTCTGAAATGGAAAGACAACCTAATTTTGGAAGAACCTGAAGTCTTAAGGGTAAAAACCAACGCCCATCTTTATTCTCTCCTTTAATTTGGCTTGACAGCTTTCAAAAGCATGCATAGCAATGTCTTTTAAAGAATGGCGATTGCGCATTGCCGCACCGTTGTTTATCGCACACCCCCAAAGGGATCACACCCCTTACGAACAACAGTCAATCCACGAAGAACAACACGATTGCACGGTTCATTCACGCACTCGCTTGCAAGAAATATTTCCCAACGCTCCCACACCCATCCAACGACGATGCCCGTAAAGATATCATGCAAAATCCCTGAAACACCACCATCATGACCGTTATGAAGAGATAAACTAGCACAATCATGATAATCTACCAGCTCCAATGTTGCGACAGCTTGTGCATTAAGACCGTTCATAAGAAGTCTATTTGCTCCCTTTTTAAAAGTTGTTATCCACACACTAATCCCACTTGTGATAAGCAAACAAACCGTTGTTCTTGATTCATGATAAACAGCTTTCAAGGAAGAAAATCTTCCTGTATTCGAGGCTCTTATTCAAGTTGAAGAGCGATGAATTATCCTTATAAATCAATGCATTGTCCTTATTTTCTGTACACATCAAAAGTTCCACCTTCAAAGTAAAGCTCCTCATGCACTCTCAAACATTTTCAACAAAAGGCTCGAATTTGAAAACCCAAAACGCTTTCTCCCAATTTTTAACAAGGGCGTTTTTGCAAAAGAAATTGCACCCTTTGTATAAAGAAGATAACAAATGTGGTGTAAAACTTACAATATATAGAGATACACTGATCGTAAATGCAGACAACCGCTCTTCTTAAGCTGTCAATAAGGTGATGGTTAGGGTACCAAATTACCTATATATTATTTATTTTTATTGAGTGGCTCGTTTTTTATTTCATGTTTTTTATTTCATATTGAGCAAGGGTGACCATGCTGGATCAGAGGCATCATTGGGTGTGGGTAATAGGCGTTCATTGCGTCCAGTGATGTCAATTGTGTAAATTTTAGGTCCCATGCCAGGATTTTTGCGAAAGAACATCAGCACACGACCATTTGGAGCCCAAGTTGGTCCTTCATTGTGAAACCCCGTGGTTAAAATCCGTTCTCCTGTTCCATCAGGACGCATAACGCCGATGGAAAATTGTCCCTCCGATTGTTTTGTAAAAGCGATATAATCCCCACGTGGAGACCAAATGGGTGTAGAATAACTGCCCTCTTTTGAAGAAATACGCTGGAGATTGCTTCCATCCTCATTCATTGTATAGATTTGCGGTTTTCCACTGCGGTCCGATGAAAAAACGATTTGTGTCCCATCTGGTGAATAAGAAGCTGACGTATCAATAGCTGAAGTTGTTGTAAGCCGCGTCATTGTGCGGGTGCGTAAATCCATGGTGTAAAGATTTGCACTTCCATCATTTTGCAACAAACTCATGATCACTTTTTGCCCATCAGCAGAAAAACGTGGAGCAATGGTCATATTGTCAAAGGACCCTATCAACTCTCTTTGCCCCATTTCAATTTGTTGAAGATAAACATGGGGTGTTTTATTATATTCGTAAGCCATATAGGTAATTTCTTGCCGTTTTGGAGAAAAACGCGGTGTAAGCACCAATTCACTGCCGTCAGAAATGTAAATCAAATTTGCTCCATCTTGATCCATTATCGCTAAGCGTTTGATGCGTGCATTTTGAGGACCTGTTTCATCTATAAAAACAATCCGTGTATCAAAATAACCGCTTTCCCCTGTCATCTCACTATAGATCTCATCTGCAATCATATGCGCGACACGCCGCCAACGTTCTGTGGCTGTATAAAAACGTCGTCCTTTGAGTTGGCGATTTCCAAAGACATCCCATAAACGAAAATCAACTCTCAATCGTCCATCAGTTTCCCTGAAAACTTGCCCTGTGACCAAGCCTTGCGCTTTTATTTTTTGCCATTGAGAAAAATGAGGTTGACTGCTTGGACTGGAGATTTGTTCAAAAAAAGAGGCCTTATCAAGTGGTAAAAAAAGTCCTGATCTTTCAAGATCCGATGTGATCACGGCCGTTATCTTCGCTCCAATTGAATCATCAGAAACAAAATCGGTGATTGCAATGGGAATAGGATTAAAATCAGCGCTGGAAATAGTGCCTTTCAATTGTGCATGAGAAGACGAAAGACTCGAAAGCCACAATCCTACGGTAACAAAAAACCAAGAAAAAAATTTATGTCTCGTCATAACCATCATAGAATGTATCCTTTCAGTGAAGGCTAAAATATATTTATATCTCATTGAGTTATCTCTTGAAGAGGATCAACATTAAAATCAAAACCCTGTCCCCACAAATCAAATTGATCGCGTGGAAGATCTGTATAAGGTTGGCATGAAAAAACCGCTGCGTACACCTGTCTTATCATAATAGCTTGTTGGCTCTCTGCACCGCTTAAAGGGTCAATGATTGGTTCTCCCACGACCATTCCTTGACGATTTAAGGAAAATTGCAAGCGCACAACCGGCCGGTTTTTTAAATCTCCGCCAAGAGCAACGAGTTTAAGCTTTTTTTGAATACATCCTCCAACTGTATTGACCAATGTTTGTGCCATTTTTGTGGTATCATTGATCTTTTTTCTTGCCCCTAAAGCTTCTGGTTCGCTGGAGCGTTTTGCTCCGCCTCCTTGTGTGCGTGCACGATTGAACAGATTTTTGTCTTCCATTGCCAAAATCTCTTCAATTGTCTGTTCAGCCATTTGTTGATTTCGTTTTTTCGTAGTTTGCTCATTCTGCATTAGGGCTTTTGGAGCAGATTTCGGTTTGAACTGTGGTAAAGGAGAGCTGTCTGGTAGTACAACCTTTGGAGCTTGTTGGCGTATTTGTACTTGCTCTACAGGCATTTTTTGTATCTCAGAAGCCGTTTGTAACGATGGTATTTCCTCATTTTTACGCGTCTCTCGAGATACCTTTGGCACAACCTTTTCGAGACTCTGTTGTGGTGCTTCCAGAATCTCCTCTGGCACAACCTTCTCAGCAACTTCTTGAGACTCTTGTGGATATGCCTCCGGCATAACCTTCTGATCACTCTGTTGTGGTGCTTCCGGAATCTCCTCTGGCACAACCTTCTCAGCAACTTCTTGAGGCTTTTCTGAAGATGCCTCCGGCATAACCTTCTGATCACTCTGTTGCGGTACTTCCGGAATCTCCTCTGGCATAACCTTCTCAGTAACTTCTTGAGGATTTTCTGGAATTTGCTCTGCTTTTGTCTCTAGGAATTCTTGTCCTTTAGGTTGTGAGACAAGTTTTTCAGGCGCATTCTCTTCCCCCGATGGTGAAGGTCCAGATGGTGAAGAAGTTGTCTCAACGGGCCGTGGTTTTTCATCTCGTTTGAAGGGTGCAAGATTATCTACCTGTCCCTCTCCAAAATGATGGGCTTCTTCTTTTTCTTGTGGTTTGGTGGTTGGCTTTACGGCGGGGATTTCCCCCACAGGAGCATTCAATGCGCCTTGTTTTGAGGAAAGCTCTTGCGTCAGAGGAGCAAGGGTTATCGGAATTGCTTCCAGTTGTTGTGGTAAAGAGACAGGATTGATCAAGTGAACAGCCCCCCAGCTGAGAAACAATACATGTGCTGCAAGGGATAAAGTTAAGCCTCGTTTCATGCTATGATAAGAGTCTTTGTTCATTATTATGCCTTGCGTTTTTTTACTTTTACGCGCGAACTGTTGTGAGACAACATGCGACAGTTTATGATAAATTTTATTGCGCTAGACTTGCTAAAGCAACTTGTGAAAACCCTGCTTTTTGAAGGTCGGCGAGCAATTGTAACACTTGTTGATATTCAATAGTTTTAGCAGCGCGCACGAAAATACGTTGGTTTTTCTGTGCAGGATCATTTTCCAACTGAGCTTTGAGTTTTTTAATCAAGGCTTCAGATGTATCGTAATAATCTTGATTGATAGCTAAACGCCCTTGCGCATCCAGTGAAACCGTAAGGGGTGTGCTCTCCATTCGCACAGGTCCCGCTTGACTGTGCGGCAAATCAAGAGGAACACCGTTGACCAACAGTGGAGCAGAAACCATGAAAATAATCAACAACACCAGCATAACATCAACAAAAGGCGTTACGTTGATTTCACTCATCAATTGACTGCGTGAACGACGCCTTCTGCGTGTGTTTTTTCGAGAAGAAGAAGCAACAGAAATTGCCATAGATAGCTCCCTTATAATGGTGAATGAGATGTGAGTGTCTCATCAATACGCCGTGACACAATTGTCGAAAATTCATCGGCAAAATTTTCTATTTGTGCGATAATTTGAGCACTTTCATTGACCAATTTGTTATAAGCAATAACCGCTGGAATTGCAGCAAACAAACCAATTGCGGTAGCTAAAAGCGCCTCTGCAATACCTGGTGCAACAATCGCAAGAGAGGTATTTTGAGAAGCCGAAATGGAAAGAAACGAACTCATAATACCAATAACCGTTCCAAAAAGGCCGATAAAAGGACCAGCTGATCCCAGTGTAGCGAGAAAGCTTAATTTTGATTCTATTTTTGCACTTTCACGTCCTAAAGTAAGATCCATAGCCTTATCAATTCTGCTCTGCAAGCTTGTCGATGTATGAACTCCTTTTGCAAGAGATTTTTTCCATTCCACCATCGCGGCTATAAAAACAGCAGAGATACAACTGGTACGCTGACTTTTACACGTTGCATAGAGGTCTTCGAGAGGTTTTCCTGACCAAAATATGCGTTCAAATTGTTTTATTTCACGCCGTATTCTCCGATAGGTAAACATTTTATCAAAAATAATTGCCCAGCTCCATATGGAAGCCAGCAATAAACCAATCATAACAGCTTTAACAAGGAAACCCGCTTGCAGAAACAAGTGCAACATGCCAATCGTTTCTGGATTTGTTAATTCTATGTGTGGCATAATTTTTGTTCCTCTAAATGAAAGGTTCATTTGTTAAAATTTAATAAAACAGATTGTTTTATAGTTTATAAACTTAAGAAAAAAAATTCCGTCTCTTTCCAATCAAAGAATCCATACGATATCGTTTTTTTTAGCAAAGTACACTTTTAAACAAGAATCGCCGAAAGCTCCTTAGGTAAACGTCGCGGTTTTCCTGTTTCATTAATGAGAGCAATTTCAACTTTTGCTGTTACCAACATGACAGCCTCACGCAAAATATATTGCTCCATATGAAAGCGTGCACCTTGAATGCGATTAACCCGTGTTTTGATTGTTAAAAGATTGTCGATTTGCGCTGGTCGAGAAAAATTGATTTCCATACGACGGACAACAAAAAACAATTTTTCTTTCTCAACCCCTGATGCAAAAGAATTGTTATTTAAACCTGTATCCCTTAGAAATTCTGAACGTGCCCGTTCAAAAAATTCTAAATAGCGCGCATGATAAACCACGCCAGAAAAATCTGTATCAGCAACATAAACCCGCGCTTGAAAATCATGAAAAGCATTTGTATGGTTCTTCTTAAAAGGGCTTTTTTCCGTCATTTATCCTGTCCCATAAAATTGTTTGGTGGAGTGAATTATCTTGTATACTGAAAGTTGAACATGTTTTTGTGTTGAAGTGATGGAAATTGGAACACAAAATCTTACAGAGACTTAAGCTTTTTGGGTCAAAATTCGACCATGAACGGTTCGCTTACTGGAAAGAGCTTATGCGGCATGAAAAGCGTGTGCATGGTTGCTCTTAAAAGAAGATGCTTCAACCATCTTCTTCATCCCATAAAGTTGTCTGAAGTGGTGAATTGTCTTGTGTATCGGACAGCTGAAGTTGAGCATGTTTTTGTGTTGAAGTCATAGAAACTGGAGCAGAAAGCCCCAAATGAGTCCAAGCTTTTTGGGTCAAAATTCGACCACGAGCGGTTCGCTGTATAAAACCTTGTTGGAGAAGAAAGGGTTCAATAATATCTTCAATGGCATCACGTGGTTCTGAAAGAGCAGCAGCAATCGTTTCAATACCCACCGGTCCCCCTAAAAAAGTTTCCGCAATCAAGAGCAAATAGCGACGGTCAAGCGGATCAAGACCAAGATGATCAACCTCAAGGCGAGAAAGCGCTTCATCAGCAACTTTGCGATCAATTTTTTTTGCCCGCTTGACCAAAGCAAAGTCACAAACCCGCCGTAAAAGCCGCCCTGCTATCCGTGGGGTACCACGTGCACGGCGTGCAATTTCATGAGCGCCATCATCACTAATCTGGACCGAAAAAAGGCGCGCATTGCGCTGAACAATAAATTCCAATTCCTCTATAGTATAAAAATTGAGACGAATTGGGATGCCAAAGCGATCACGTAAGGGTGTGGTCAAGAGCCCCAAACGCGTCGTTGCCGCAACGAGGGTGAATTTGGCAAGATCAATTTTAACCGAACGTGCCGCCGGTCCTTCACCAATGATAAGATCAAGTTGATAATCTTCCATGGCTGGATAAAGAATTTCTTCAATAGCCGGACTTAAACGGTGAATTTCATCAATAAACAACACATCGCGTTCTTCTAAATTGGTTAAGAGAGCTGCTAAATCTCCTGCCTTAGCAATAACCGGACCTGAAGTAGAGCGAAAATTAACTCCCAATTCTTTGGCCATAATTTGTGAAAGCGTTGTTTTGCCCAAACCAGGTGGTCCAACAAACAAAACATGGTCGAGTGCTTCTTGGCGTGCCTTTGCCGCTTCGATAAATATTTTTAAATTTGCCCGTGCCGCTTCTTGACCAATAAAATCATCGAGCACTTGCGGTCTTAAGGAACGATCTGGATCGTTTGGAAGGGGAACTGCACCCAAAAGGCGTTGATCTTCATCTTTATGCATTGTTATCTTTTACTCAAGTGGGAGGAGAAAGCAATTTAAGGCTATGCCGTATAAGCAGTGCGGAGGAAACGTCTTCCCCTTCAAGAGCGTTCATCGCTAAAGCAAGAGCACGAGCTGCTTGATCACGTTCAAAACCAAGCTTGATCAAAGCGGAGAGTGCTTCATTGGTTGGTTGATTGGTCACCTCTAGATGAGGGATGGGGGTGCGATGGAGCGCATTGTCGTTAAAGGGGAGTGCTTTGCTTTTAAGTTCGCCGACAATTCTTTCACTAACTTTTTTGCCAACACCTGGAGCACGGCTAATCATTGCAATATCGTTTAAGGCAATCGCTTGTGCAAGTTCATCAGGCGATAAAGTGCCTAAAATTGCCAAAGCAACCTTTGCACCGACACCAGGCACATTTTGCAAAAGACAAAACCACTCTTGTTCGGCTCTTGTTGCAAAACCAAAAAGACGGATGGCATCTTCACGAACATGGGTTTCAATAAAGAGATTTAAACTCTCACCAAGAGCTGGTAAAGAAGGACGCAACCGATTTGAAACAAAAACAACATAGCCCACACCATGAACATCAACAATGATATGATCATCAAAGATGTGTTCAAGAAGGCCCTTTAATTTACCAATCATGCCGTAACCCCAATCATGCCGTAACCCTTGCACGATGAGAGATGCTAATGCGGTGCATACTATGGCAAAGAGCAAGAGCAAGTGCATCAGCTGCATCACTGCTATCAAATTCAGCACGTGGAAGAAGAACTTTCACCATCATGTGAATTTGTTCCTTATCTCCATGACCAACACCAATAACCGATTTTTTAACTTTGTTCGGAGCGTATTCGGAAATTGTAAGACCAACTTGCGCTGGAACAAGGAGAGCAATGGCACGCGCTTGACCAAGCTTTAAAGTCGCCGCAGCATCCTTATTGACAAACACATGTTCCACGGCAGCTTCATGGGGCATAAATTGATGCAAAACATCTGAAAGCCCTTCGTAAAGTTGGCAGAGCCTAGAAGCAAGGTCACAACGTGCATCAGAAGAAAGCGTACCTGCTGCAACAAATTGAAGACGACTGCCAGAGAAATCGATAATACCCCACCCTGTTCGCCGTAATCCGGGATCAATGCCTATAATACGAATCGTCTCTGCCATAAAGCCAACTCTATACACTTTTTCTTTGTTTGAATAGATGCACGCAAGCAAATAGAAGAAACGAAAAATACTATTGGATACGTCTTTCCATTGGTAAATTTGTTTGCCCACTAAATGAGCATCTCCCAAGATGATGAGAAGACACGCCCTCTTTCCCAGCGCGTATCCTATCCCTCCAAGCATGCATATCCAGCACATATATATTGCATATGAGCCTCAAAAGAAGTGAATACCCACCCCTCAAGACCAACCATCTCTTTTATGAAAATAGAGTCTATACTCCTTGCCCACCGCTACAGAAAAACTCTCCGCAAAGAGAAGAAAAGCCCAGAACAATAAAATAAAGAAAAGACAGAGCCTCTAGAGAAATTCGCCCTCACAGCAAAAAACGAAAACGAAACGGAAAAAAGAAGGAAGAAACGAGGAACAAAATCCCCCCCAAAATGCAAGATTATTCCAGATGCAAAACTCTCTAAGAGTGCCGAAAAGCGGTTTTAAGCAATTGGATTTGTTTCCCTACTGGATTATCATTTTCCAAGACATGAGAGGCTATGCCTTCTTTACCGGTACGTATATATTGCATACGTGCTTCGAGACGAAGTGACCGAGCGACAAAGTGGCGGAAAACTTCTGGAAATTCTTGCCAATGTGCACTTTCTAATTTCAACGTTGGCGTATGAAGCGAGACTTTTGCAATCTCTTTTTGTATTTGTTCTGGTGACATTTCTCCTTCGCGCTCTGCGCGCAGAAGCAGGAGTTGAGAAGCTATTTGCATAAGCCGTGTACTTAAATACATTGCTTCTCTCGCATAAAGTGCTGAAACTTCTGCTGAGAAAGAACGTGCAGCTAATTTGCCTTCGGTATCAATATACGTTGCTGTTTCTTCAATCAGCGTCATCGTTTCTTCATAGAGACGGTTAAAAGCATTTTCAAAAGCATTATGCTCAATCATGTTAATGGGTTCATCATAAGGACGTTTATGTGCGCTCACGCTTTTATACTCCAACTCTCAGTACAAAAATTACGACACTCAACGAATTGAGGACTAAAAAGTTTCTTTTCCTACTCATGGTGAATGCTTTTTTTTGAAATTGAGTACCTCTTTTAAAATTTTTGCGCAATGTCCTTCTTACACTAGGGTTAACGCGCCAATGAACAGTATTACAACCTGATAGGTTTCCTTGAAGGCAATCGGAAAAACAGTTGGCGTTTTTCATAATAATAAGCCACCCCCAATTGCATGGCAAGACCACTGATAATTAAGAGGCTATCGGAAAAAACCGTTCCTGTCATCACTGTTTTTAAAATTTGTCCAAACATGGCAAAAACAGTCCCCGTTACAAAGACTGGTAAACTATGTTTTCCTAAAATTGCTAAAGGGTGTTTTGGTGAGACATGAAACCACTGATGCAAGCGAGGCAAACAGAGGATCAATGTTGCTAACGCCACAATATGGAGCAGACGCGGCAAACTTAAAAAGGTTTTATTAAAATTAATCAACGGGGAAGACCATTGAAACCACCCCAAAACGCCCCACCAATTTAAGCGAACCCATAACAAGGAGAGCAAAAGATACGCGGCTGAAAAAAAAATCCAAAAAGGTTTAAAAGCGATTTGTTTTCCTTGTTTGAGAGATAAAGTACTCACTAACCCTATGACAAATAAGAATTGCCAAGACAGAGGATTTAAAAACCACTTCCCCTCTAGGGGATAAGAAGGCGGAGCAATTTGATAAAATCCGCACAGGAGATAGAGCATAAACGAGCCTAAAAGTAACAGCCCTTTCCGTTTACAGCCCCAATAAAGCGCAAAAGGCGCAAAAAGCATCAGAACAATATAAAGCGGAAGAATATTATTATATCCTAACTGATGTCCTAAGCTTAAAGTACTCCAAAATGCAACCAATGGTTGTGCAACAAAGAGACCCACATTGTTCATCGATAAAAGCTTTTCTGTGCGCCACAATAAAAAGCCTGCTAAAAAAAGGCTTAACGTTGCAAAAGTAGCGAAAAGATGCGCCCCATAAAGCTGAAGAGCTCTGCTCCAAAGTTTCCGCACAAGAACAGTAAAAGACTCCTGATGTAAGCGCGTATGAAAACTCAATCCAAGAGAAACCCCTGAAAGCAAGACAAACACTTCTGCTGAATCAGAAAAACCAAAGTTTCTATGTGTTATAGTTTCATAGAGGGTACCAGGAATATGGTTGATGAAAATCGTCAACAAGGCTAAAGAACGAAAAACATCAATGCGTGTATCACGACGAAAAGGATGCGTATTATGATTCAAAACACCTTGGTATCCCATAAACGGACCCCCATAAATCACAAAAGTAGTCGTCTACCTCAGCAAAGAACGCCCAATCAAGATGAATCTTTAATTTTTAAGAGTCAAGAATTTTTCAGAGTGAAGGGATTTTTTTTATGACAAAAAAAAAGAGTGAACCGATTGACCCCTACCCTTTTCCTCAGTTGATTTTGACATTAGATGTTCGGCGCACCTTAGACCCCACCATTTTGCGCCAAATGATGCAAGCCAAGTCTTTTGCATGCGTTATCCTCTATGACACTCAGAATGATGAAGCTTTTTTACAAAAACAAGCACAAATCCACGCAGAGGATATTCAAAAGAATGATGCCGCCCTTCTCATCGCTGGTGACAGCCGCATTGCTGGACGCATAAAAGCCGATGGCTTGCATATAGAGGGTGATTTTAACGCTCTTGAATACTTTGAAAATCAGAAAAAGGAACAAAAAATCATTGGTTTCGGAAATTTACGCAACCGCCATAGTGCCATGCTGGCTGGAGAAGCAGGAGTTGATTACCTGTTCTTTGGAAAACTTAGTGCTGATAAAAAACCGCACGCTCACCCCCGTAATCTCCAATTAGCAAGGTGGTGGGCAGAGATTATGGAAATCCCTGCTGTTGTGCAAGCGGGAAGCGATTTTGCAACCTTTGATGACGTATTAAAAACCGCCTGTGAATTCATCGCCATCGAAGAAATCATTTTCGCCCATGACAATCCTTTGACGATACTTAAAATGATACAAGAAAAATGTAAAAAATTCCCCTTGTGATGCGGAGGAAACATTCATACATTAAGCATTAATAAAAACCCACACACTCAGCAATATCCATGTGGAGCATACAATGACAGATAAAGAGGATAAAAATGCGTTTCGTTCACCTGTAATTCAATCAGATTTTCTTATCACTCAGTCAAATTTCCTATAATTCATTCAAATTTCCCCACATTTCAATCAATTGAATGGAGGGTTACTGTTTCTTTTTGTGCATAGTATAAAGAAATGAAAGTCATAAAACTATTTAAATTCAAATCACTATAAAAATAGCCCTTAATGCTCGCATGAAAAAACTAGCATTTTATTGATAACTGACAGTACATAAAAAAGCGGATAAAAAAATGGAATACAGAGGAACCTTTGAAGATTTTAAAAACATAATGCGCAAAGCTGGAGTTAAAATCACAAAAGCTAGCACCTACAAAAGAGATACAGGCGATTTAGTGTATAATATCAATACCTCTGAAGGAGAAATGATTTCTTTGTATCAAGACACAGGACAAATCTTCTTCCTATGTAAAGATGTCACAAAACAGAAGATAAAAGAAGCTTTTGCTAAGCATATAGAAGAAAAATCACAGACTTCTTCTCCACAAACCTCTTCCAATGTCTTAAAATCTTCTTCTCCAAAAATCTTTATCGTGCACGGTCATGATCATGTTGCCTTAAAGGACCTTGAACTTATTCTTCGCAAGCTTAAGCTTGAACCTTACATCTTACAAAATACGAGCGGTAATGGTTTAACTATAATTGAAGCTTTAGAAAAAGAAATCTGTACGCCAACCCGTTCTACAAAATTTGGTATTGTACTGCTCACTCCCGATGACATAGGTTATGCCAAATCTGAAGGTGAAACAACAGCAAAACCTCGTGCGCGACAAAATGTTATTCTTGAAATGGGCATGTTAATCTCCGCGCTTTCTCGTAAAAATGTTGCTATTCTAAGAAAACAAGACGTTGAAATCCCTTCAGATATTACTGGAATTTTATACATTCCTTTCAAGAACGAAGTAAGTGAAACAGTTAAAAAACTTATCCAGAGATTAATAGAATCTGGTTTCACTTTAGATTCAAAAGCTATTCTTGATGCATTAAATTAAATTTAAACAACGCCCATCTTAAGTTTCTGAACACACTCTGTATGCCAGTAATTTGCTTCAGTAAACAAGATCAATGCGCAAAAGCACCACTGTGCTTTTCTCGTCATTTTTGATTTGATAAGAAGCTCTCTGCCTCTCATTAAAACATGATACGTTACAAAAGCTTTTTCATTTTGATAGCAATCCCCTAAAATCACTTTATCCCCCTCCTACAATATCATTCTAGCAAGTGTTTTTGTCGTATACAGCAACAACCAATAAGGGTTTGCAACAACTTCTTGAATATTAAAATGAAAGAGATCTTTTTGATTTTTAAAATGATTAAAAAAAATGGAGAAAGAAGTTACATTGGGGGTTCCTGCGGGGAAACATTGAACCTCTTCCTCTAGAGACAATCTTATATGATAATTTATCATTTAAGCCAAGAGAATATTTTAAAATTTATAAAAAAATAGAGGCAAGATGCATAATAATTATATTAAACACCTAAAATAAAGGAAAATGGAAAAGAAAGACAACTATAAATATCGCCATTTCTCCTCTCGTTTCAGGGTTTGAGACCATTGAACGAGAATCAATGATATGACGTGACTACGTGACAAAAGTGCAATGAGCCTTGCAAATCCACATCCTGCACTTCCGCATGATGAAGTTATGTCTGAAATGGAACCGTTAATAGACCAGCTTGAAACCGAACAAAAGAAGTCCTGATGCTCCCAATTGCTTGGTTGCCTTCAGCTTGCAATGATTTACGTCAGATTTTAACGCACATTATCCATGAGAAACCACCCACCGCGCGATGAACAAAAAAACTCTTCGAAGCTTGTATACTACCATTGGCTAAACATACGCACCTGTACCACCAAAGTGAAAGGATGCTCGGATTATGGGAAGTCATAGCGCATCCAAACTATCTTAGATATTGTACAAAGTCACTGCAAAGCAAATTGAGATTATTACCGGTGTACAAGCCCGCCGTGAATTTCCTAACTCCATTTGATTTAATGAGAGACTCTCCACCTTTCATTAAAAAAGGATACGTTACAAAAACCTTTTCATTTTTATTGTAAATCTCCTGAATTTGCTTTATTACTTAAAAGGTGATTTTGGTTGTATACGCAACGACCAATAGGGTCCTTGAAAACCCGAAGTCTCGATACATAAATTTACCCCGCTTTGCGAGTATCCCGGAATTCTAGGAGATTTTGCTATGTCTAGGTGCTCTCAGCACTAAAAGCAAAAAAGCTTGAATCGTGTAAGTGCGGGGCGTTTGAAAGATATTGCCGATATACTGAGTGTTCCACTTTCCTTTTTTTACCCTGAACTCTTAACAAAACAAGAGCCCCCATATCATCATGATGAGATCATATCAAGCGAAGAGGAATATCTGCTTTTAAAAAGATTTAGAGTGCTACACACTCTGTTCTTGGCTTACCTCACACACCTCAAAGGATAGAAATCCCTTCCCGATCTGGTGTTTGTAAACAATCCGGCTTCTCAGAGCGGGGCTCTTTTAGCTTCCCATTTTATGTGGTTCATTTCACAAGATTATACAGGCAAGCCCTCCCCTGAATATTCACCACACTCTCTAAAAATACTTAATATGGTAAATTTACTATGCTCTCTATCATCGCCCTCAATAACGGTGTTTTACGGCAAAACATGATAATACAACCCCTTCCTTAAAATTTGTACCCTCCCTTAAAATTTGTAATTGTAACAAAGTTGATAAAAACCCACATACTCACTCCCGCAATCTCCAATGAACAAAATGAGGGCAGAAATTATGGAAATCCCTGCACTTGTTCAAGCGGAAAGAGATTTTGCAACCTTTTACAACCTTTGATGTAGCAGTAAAAATCGAATATAAATGTATTATCCTTGAAGATAAACATTTTTGCCCAAGATAATTCTTTGCTCATACTTGATATGATAAAAGAAAAATGTGAAAATCCTTAAACCGTGATGAGGAGAAAACATCTATGATCAAGAGAAGCGCTAAGCTGCTTATCGTAGGAGTAATTTGGTTTGCGATTTCTGTTACCAATTCTTCTGGAATTACGGAAGAATCCTTAAACTTTGAACGCTCTTTGAATACCATTCAAGATGCTTCAAATACGCAAAAACCTTTCCAACCCTTACAGGCTGGACAATATGATCAAGCCTATGACTATTACATCCAAGGCTATTATTTGAAAGCTTTTCGTGCAGCACTGAGGCGTGCTGAACAAAATGACCCCTTCGCACAAACTTTAGTTGGCCGGATTTATATGGAAGGATGTGCTGTTCCTATTGATGGCGCGCGCGCTGCTTTGTGGTTTGGACGTGCGGCAAAACAGGGTGAACCACAAGCGCAATTGCGCTACGGTCTGATGTTATTTGATGGCAATTTTATTACACAAAACCAAGAACTTGGTGAACAGTTTATTCGAAAAGCTGTAAAGGCTAGAGTAAAAGAAGCCTATTTTTATTATGGGCAAATGCTTCTTTATAAAGCCGCGCGCGAGAAGAAAGCTCTTGCAGGTGTCTTTACACAAAGTCGCGAAAATGAGGCAATAGAACAGGCATTAAAATGGTTCTTAAAAGGTTCTGCCCTTGGTGATGCTGAAGCTGCTTTCGCTGCGGCAAAAATTCTCTCTTTGGGGACTTTAACACGCCCAAAGGATGATCGGAATGCGCGCAAACTCATGGAAGTTGCTGCTCAAAATCAACATACTATGGCACAACTCCTTTTGGCGCAATGGCTTGTACAAGGCCGTGGGGGAGAGCAAGATTTTCAACGTGCTTTTCGTTTGCTTTTGAACAATGCCATTAATATGATCCCACCAGCACAGATCTCTCTTGCAAGACTTTACCGCGATGGAATAGGAACAAAAGGCAATATTATAACTGCAGCGGCATGGTACATGCTTGCAAAGCAGGCAAAAATGCAAGCGCCTGATCTTGAAGTCATGCTCCAAGGTATGGATAACGCACAATTGGAGGAAGCACGCAAAGAAGCCATAAAGCTTTTACCGGTTTTTTAAAGACACACTTCAGAGAAATGATATTTTTGCTTCAGCGATATAAATCATCCCCCAAATCCCAAAAAGTCTCTTAAAATCCCCAAAAAATCTTTGTGCAAATTTTTAAAAGGCTTGCGTCTGAGCTGTTTTTATGGTCTTGCAAAGATCTGAAAAGCGAGCATACACAAAGGTTCTTGTTGAAGTTATTTTTAAACTTTTCTTTCTGCAGAGACAATAAATGCTCTCCTCTATAAGGATAACAAGAGAGCTTTTTTGCAAAGACAAAATTGGACGTGAACGATGAAAATTAATGGCAATGAAATTCGCCCTGGTAATGTGATCGAGCATCAAGGAAGCTTATGGGTAGCAGTAAAATGCAACGCTGTAAAACCAGGCAAAGGTGGTGCATTTAATCAGGTTGAAATGAAAAATTTGATTGATGGGACAAAACTCAATGAACGATTTCGTGCAGCCGAAACGGTTGAACGCGTGCGCCTTGAACAAAAGGATTTTACTTTTCTCTATCAACAAGGTGATGCTCTCGTCTTTATGGATTCAGAATCTTATGAACAACTTGAATTACAAAAAGATTTTGTTGGTGAGCGCGCTGCTTTCTTGCAAGACGGGATGACAGTAACTGTTGAGCTTTATCAAGAAAAACCGATAGGCATCTCTCTTCCCGATCAGGTCACCGTTGGGATTGCTGAAGCAGATCCTGCCATAAAAGGGCAAACAGTCACATCTTCTTATAAGCCAGCAATTCTTGAAAATGGCATTCGTATTCTTGTGCCACCCTTTATTAATGCCGGTGAACGTGTCATTGTCGACACCAACGAGTTGATTTATTTGCGTCGTGCAAATGAAAAAGATAAATAAAGGGATAAAAGATGGCCCATTCTGCAATCATGAATGTCATGGTGCAAGCCGCAATGAAAGCGGGGCGCTCTCTGGTGCGCGATTATGGCGAGGTGCAAAATTTGCAAGTGTCTTTGAAAGGGCCAGCTGATTACGTAAGTCAAGCAGATCGCAAAGCGGAAAAAATTATTTTCAATGAATTAAGCAAAGCACGACCAAAATTTGGTTTCTTGATGGAAGAGTCTGAGGAAATTGTTGGAGAAGATTCTCAACATCGTTTTATTGTCGATCCTTTGGATGGCACAACAAATTTTCTTCATGGAATTCCTTTTTTTGCTGTTTCCATTGCCTTGGAAAGTCAAGGACAAATTGTTGCGGCTGTGATCTATAATCCTGTTTTTGATGAGTTATTTACCGCTGAACGTGGTGGAGGTGCTTTCTTTAATGATAGGCGTTGCCGCGTTTCTGCACGACGTAGATTAGAAGATTGTGTTATTGCAACGGGAATGCCCCATTGGGGGCGCCCAGGTCATGGAGCCTATCTTATAGAATTACGCAATGTCATGGCTGAAGTTGCTGGACTTCGTCGATTTGGAGCTGCTTCTCTTGATTTGGCTTATGTTGCAGCTGGAAGAACCGATGGATTTTGGGAAGATAATCTCCAGATTTGGGATCTAGCTGCTGGAATACTGATGGTTCGTGAAGCCGGTGGTTTTGTGACCGATAAAGAAGGTGGAAACGATATATTTCGCAAAAAAAATGTTATCGCCGGCAATGAACTCATTCGCATGAAATTAGAAAAAACTCTCAAAAAAGGCATTTAAACCTCAAAAGAAGAATATTTAAAGAAGAGTGTTTGGAACATTGCTGTTAGCTTTTTTAAAACCAACAATACGAAATAAATCATGAGATGGGTACTTTTCAAAAAACATCATCACGAGCAATAAATGCGCACCTCAAATAAACCTCCCTGCCCAAAAAAGCAATCCCAAACAGCTTACGGAGTATTATTTACAATGCTGTTTTTCCAAACTCAAATCAAAATAAACTAGAAAACGAAATAAAAGAGCAACCAAACGATACAAGAAGTAATCACCACACCAAAAGCAAGAATGCAAGTCCATTGCATCTCTAGAAGTATCCTCTTCATACAGACTACAGTATTTATTCTAGAAGATCTCTCTTTCCCCTCTCTGGTAAAGACTGCCGTAAATTACTCTCTCTACTTCTCAAGATTTTTCATAAAAACAAGCGATTATGAAGGTTTCAATAAATTTACCAATTAATACAGTTATCGCATGCTACCTTCACTTTTACCCGTTTTCTCAATAGCCTATGAAATGCACACAGGATCGATTGTAATGAAAATCTTTATTTTTGAGAAAATCCTCTCGCATTTCACTTTCTAACTGTTCTTGTTCTTTTTCGATAGCCTTCTCCAATGCATTCATTTTCTCATCACTGAAGATGTATCGTAGCTTCTCTCTTGAATTCCCTATTTTTATGAACATATCCCAATAAAATAATCGATTAAAATATTTCTTATTTGATGCCTTCATCTAATCTCTAACAATTACGTAATTTCATATTGAGAAAAATTATCACAAGAGCCTGTTTTCCTTACGCGTCAATGTAACGCCTTAAAAAGGTGCGATCGAATGATGCAAGAGAGTGTAGAATTTCATAAGAATTTAAAGAATATCAAACCGTATAATATATTGATACTATTCTATGCATTAAAGAACACCGCAAACCGATGTTATTCTCATAAGAATGCGGATGTTTATGTCAACAACTTACAGCTTTATGAGATAGCTTACTCAGGTGAGAATTGCAGTTTAGCCAAATGCGCATAAATCCCATTTTTTGCAATGAGCTCGGCATGTGTTCCTTCTTCCACAAGAGCACCTTTATCCATCACCAGAATGCGATCTGCTTTTAAAATCGTTGCTAAACGGTGTGCGATCACCAATGTTGTTCGGTTTTGCATCAGCCCATCTAAGGCTTCTTGCACTAATCTTTCGCTATTTGCATCTAAAGCTGATGTTGCTTCATCAAGCAGCAACAGGGGAGCATTTCTTAAAATCGCGCGTGCAATACCAACGCGTTGTTTTTGTCCACCAGAAAGCATGGTACCGCGTTCTCCCACTTGCGTATCAAAGCCATTCGGTAGGGATTTAATAAACTCAAGGGCATTAGCTGTCTTGGCTGCAGCAATGATTTGCTCTTCACTGACATTTTCGCTCCCAAAAGCGATATTATCGCGTAACGTACCGTCAAAAATGGCAACATCTTGTGGGACATAAGAAATTGCACCGCGTAAATCTTGGAGAGAAAGGCGGTTAATTTCCACACCATCAAACCGGATTTTACCGCTTATTGGGTCATAAAAACGCAAAATCAAAGAAAAAATGGTACTTTTTCCCGCCCCAGAAGCACCAACAAAAGCCACAGTTTCACCGGGACTTACAGAAAAAGAAAGAGAACGCAAAATCTTTTCCTGTGGTCTAGAAGGATAGATGAAATCAACGTGGTCAAAAGTGATTGCTCCTTGAACCGGTTGCACCAAAGGCACGGGAACTCTTGGGGTTGCGACGGTAGGCTGTTCTTGCAACAATTCGGCAAGCCGTTCAGCTGCACCTGCTGCTTGCATAAGTTCTGCTCCAACTTCTGATAATTGTGCAAAGGTTGAAGCTCCAAAAACCGCATAGAGAACAAATTGACCTAATGTCCCACCAGACATGGCTCCACTCAAAACGTCATGGGAACCAATCCACAAAACAGCAACAACGCTGCTAAAAACCAGAAAAATCGCAAAACCAGTGAAAAAAGAACGTAAGATTACAGAAGCACGTGCAGTTTCAAAAGCACGTTCAACCAATTTTGAAAAACGCGCAGAAACGAGTTTTTCAGCGGTAAAAGCTTGCACAGTGCGAATGGCACTTACCTGTTCTGTTGCCAAAGCGTTGGCATCTGCAAGGCGATCTTGTGCCGCACGTGTACGTGTACGAACCTTGCGTCCAAAGACAACTAACGGAATGGCAACAAAGGGGATAGCAAGGAGAACAAGTGAGGAGAGCTTAGCATTTGTGATCACCATCATCACAATTGCTCCAACCACAACAATCAGATGTCGCAAAGCAATGGAAGCGGTTGAGCCAACAGCCAGTTTTATTTGCGTCGTATCTGTTAACAGCCGCGAAACAAGTTCACCAGAATGGGAATGATCAAAAAAAGCAGGAGAAAGTTGCGTAATATGAAAAAAAACATCACGCCGCAAATCAGCAACAATCCGTTCACCCAAGGTTATGACACAGTAATAACGACAAGCTGAAGCAAGTGCAAGAAGTAAAGCTAACACAAACAAAATACCGAAGTAAAAATTGATATTCCCATGACTTGAAGGAGAAAAACCATGATCAAGCATTTGACGGATAGCAACAGGCAAAGCAAGCGTAATAAGAGCAGCCACAGACAAAGCGAGAAAAGCAAAAATAAACAACCAACGATAGCGCATCATATAAGGAACAAAAGTAGATAGCGAAGAGAATAAAGGTTTTGTACTGGAAGACGTTGTAGATTTTTCTGAATGACTGAAAAAATTCATAGAATTTCGCTCACTTAATAAAGTTGTTTATAACTGTTGGTGCAGGAATGCATCTTGAACACTTGTTTTTTGACGCGCGCTCAGTTATAGAAATAACACTTTAATCAATTTATCAAAAAGACGAAGCAAGCGCACTTAAAAAAGTGAAAAAGTGTCATTTCGTTGTATGAAAGCAAAAGGTTTGCCACATGAAAGCGAATATTCACCCCAATTATCACAGGATTACCGTTGTTATGACGGATGGTTCCCAATATACGACGCGTTCTACTTGGGGAAAAGAAGGGGACACCCTTAATTTGGATATTGACCCAAGAACGCATCCAGCGTGGACAGGTGGATCTCAAACATTGGTAGACCATGGGGGTCGTATTTCTAAATTTAAAAACCGTTTTGGTAATCTTGGCATGTAAATTTTATGTCTCACAACGAAGAGCAAAACCTTCTCACAAGTTGAGTACACATTGCAAACGATCTGACGTTATGATTTTGGTGAGCGATTATTAAGAATTTGAGAGGCGGATAGCCTCTCATTTTTATTTGTATGAAAACAAAGTGTGCTCTAATTTATCTTATTGAAAGAGAGAATAAGATCATATTCAGAAGGTGCGAGACATAATAAGAGCCTTTCATAGGCATCCTTGGCATATAAGCAGCAAAATATAAGGACGATTGCACCAATTACCATTGCTGTTTGGTGTTCATAGGGCGCTGCTTCCACTGTGTATCCCATAAAAATAAAGAATAGGAACAACGCCAACCCTCTTGCGAAGAAGTTTAAGAAGATAAGAACCAGCCTACGGATGAATAACAAGATAAGAAAGATTGCGTAAATCAACTTTTTAAATATCGAAGACAATATTCTACGCATTATACTGAACATCATCCGCATTATAGATGCTCTGTTTTGCGTCTGGATTTTTTTTCTTTGATGTTTGTCTTCTTAACAGATATGCCGTTTATGACTTCCCCTATTTTTAAGCCATGGTACTATAAAATTAGTATTTCTTATTATAGCATCACAAAATATAAGAAAGGTTTATTCATTTTACTAAAAAACAGATGTTTTATTGAGGTGAAAATCTATTTTTGTTAGCAAGAGCTGCTAAATTCGTTTGTCTAAAATAGAGAGACACCATCCCCATTGAAGAGGAAGCTATCTTTACGCACAAAAGCTTCATAAGCTGCATGTCTAATTCACCAAGAAATTACAGCCTTCCATTCCACCCGCTTATCCACCTTTGAGACTGCGATTAAATAGATTCCGCTGATGACAAGCAATGATAGCATCAAAAAGCAAGTATCCGCCTCATAAACCACAACATGCCATAGCGCTACTCATTCACAAATTTCCTTTAAAGCAACATCTCCCCTTCCCGCAATCATATCTCTCCCCCAATCTCATCTCTCTATGGCACCCATAAAGACTTTTAAAATTCCCAAGAGAAAAATTCTCTGCGAAAGCTTTCAAGCCCAAAGCGCCCCCATCATTTTTATCATGACGAGGACATCCCAAATCACACAGAAACATGCAAAATCTCTCCGCATTTAGGCATAGGGCTTGTGCTTCAAGCGCAAGCTTTTTCCTGTTCTTTTGTCCATTTTCCTAAAGCGGCAAGATGGTTCATCCGTGCACGATGACCAAAAGCCTTTTGCGCAACAGCAATATTTTCATGCCTGCCACCCCATGCTTTCAAGGCAGCCGCTTGCAATGCCCGCCCATAAGAAAAGGTCAGTTTCCAAGGCAATGCCCCCAAAGTATTCATCGCTGACAAATGCGCTGTCGCTTCTTCATCAGACTGCCCTCCGGAAAGAAAAGTAATTCCTGGAACAGCAGCAGGAACAGTCTGTTTAAGCACCTGAACCGTTTTTTCAGCCACTTCTTCAACAGAAGCGTTACGCGCCTCTTTACCATCAATCACCATATTAGGTTTTAAAATCATGCCCTCCAAAACAACACGGGCTTCAAAAAGTTCTTTAAATACCGTGTGTAAGACAGCATGTGTCACCTCAAAGCAACGCGCAATAGAATGCTGACGCGATACCCCATCCATCAGCACTTCAGGCTCAACAATCGGCACAAGACCTTCTTCCTGACACAAAGCAGCATAGCGCGCCAGAGCTTGTGCGTTTTGTCTTATTGCCCCTCTTGTTGGCAGAGCATGTGCATCAATCGCAATCACCGCACGCCATTTCGCAAAACGCGCTCCCAAAGCATAATAATCTTTTAAACGATCCCGAAGACCGTCTAACCCTTCTGTAATTGTTTCCTGAGGAAAAGCCGCCAAGGGTTTAGCACCGGTATCGACTTTAATACCCGGCAAAGCACCCGCTTCACGAATAAGATCTGTCAACCTTTGCCCAGAGGATGCTTTTTGACGAATTGTTTCATCAAATAAGATGACACCAGAGATGGCGCTTTCCATAGCTTCTTTTGCGCTAAAAAGCATTTCACGATAAGCACGGCGATTATCTTCGTTGCATTCAACCCCAATAGTTTCAAAACGCTTTCCAATCGTCGCAGTACTTTCATCTGCTGCCAAAATACCTTTACCCGCATGAACCAAAGCAAGTGCAATATCTTCAAGACGTTCATTCATAAAAAAATCCTCTTTGTTCTGTTTTAATTTCTAAAAATGCGCAACACTCTCAAAAAAACCTTAAACGACCGTATAGTTTCTCTTTAACATTTCCTTCAAAGAAGCCCCTTAAGCCTGCATGAGAGCGAAAACACCCGGAAGGATCTTGCCTTCCATCCATTCTAAAAAAGCACCACCAGCAGTCGAAAGATAGGTAAAATCATTGGTAACACCAGCCTGATTAAGTGCAAAAACCGTATCTCCTCCTCCCGCGATTGAAACCAATTTCCCTTTTTGACTAAGCTCTGCTGCATGACGTGCAACCGCTATTGTTCCTTGATCAAAGGGAGACATTTCAAAAACACCAAGGGGTCCATTCCACACAAGGGTAGCGGCTTCCTCAATCACGGCATTGATATGCGCAATAGAACGCGTCCCAATATCGAGAATCATGCCCTCCTCAGGAATATCTCCTATATCATAGAGACGATGCGGCGCATCTTTTTCAAAACGAAATGCAACGATAGCATCCTGAGGGAGCAGAATCGTACAGTGGCACTCTTGCGCTTTTTTAATGATTTTTTTTATCGTGTCCATCAGTGCATGTTCACATAGTGACTTACCAACAGACACACCTTGCGCTGCTAAAAAACTGTTAGCCATGCCCCCACCAATCACTAAATGATCAACTTTTTCAACCAAGTGATTGAGTACAAAAAGCTTACTGGAAACTTTCGCCCCACCCACAAGTGCGACCACTGGATGCTTTGGATTGCCAAGTCCTTTTTCTAATGCCTGCAACTCAGCCTGCAAAGAACGCCCTGCATAAGAAGGCAATAAATGTGTTATTCCCTCCACCGAAGCATGGGCACGATGAGAAACTGAAAAAGCATCATTAACATAGAGATCCCCATGATGAGCTAAAGCTTCAGCAAAACAGCAATCATTTTTTTCTTCCCCTGAGTAAAAACGAACATTTTCAAGTAGCAAAACACCCCCATTTTGCAATGCCTTAACTGCTGTCTCTGCTACTGGACCAATACAATCCGGTGCAAAAGTAACCGGTTGATTGATTATTTTTTCTAGCACTTCCACAACGGGGCGAAGTGAAAATTCTGGCTCCACCTTTCCTTTAGGGCGACCACAATGCGAAAGAAGAATAAGCTTAGCACCACGCCTTTGAAGTTCAACGAGTGTCTCTTTATGCCGCTCTAAGCGCGTCGTATCACAGACCTTGCCCTGCGCCATTGGCACATTAAAATCCACCCGCACAAGAACACGTTTCCCCGCAACATCAACATCATCAAGTGTCCGAAAACTCATTTCTGCTCCCTCTTCACTTTTTGTTGTTTCAAACAAACGTACCCGCTCAACTTCTTTTCCACACAATCTTTTCTTAATCTTCAGTTAAAGAGATCAGCTACAGCGTGTATTCTCTCAATCTCTGTAATCTTCATTCCCCCTTATGTTTTTTCAATCCTCTTATCTTTTTACAATTTTGGCCTTTTTCAACACTTACTTTTTCAAATTCCGCATCTCTGATAGAAAAAAACACGCCTTCTCATACCCAAATAAAACATAAAAAACTTACCATCCATCACGCAATCAGCATTTTTTCTCCAGCACACCATGAACGCTCCTCATTACTGTTTTTTTCAAAAAGAACGCACTTTAACTTTCTATTACAAAAATGACTTTCTTTTGCAAAAAAGGACCCGAAGGCCCTCTTTTATATTGTCTTGGCAAAAGCCACAGCAGTATCACTCATGCGGTTCGAAAAACCCCACTCATTATCGTACCAAACCAGAACGCGACAGAATTGACCATCAATCACCTTCGTTTGATCATTGTGGAAAATACCTGAATGCGGATTATGGTTAAAATCACAACTCACCAGCTTTTCCTCTGTGTAATCCAAAATTCCTTTAAGCGAACCCCGTGAAGCAGTACAAATAGCCGTATTTATTTCTTCAACAGTTGTGGAGCGCTTAGCAGTAAATGTCAAATCAACCACAGAAACATTAGGGGTTGGAACACGAATTGACACCCCATCAAGCAACCCCTTTAATTCTGGCAAGACCAGTCCTACAGCCTTCGCTGCTCCTGTTGAAGTAGGGATCATAGAGAGTGCGGCAGCACGTGCACGATAAAGGTCACGATGCATTGTATCCAACACAGGTTGATCACCTGTATAAGAATGGATCGTTGTCATAAAACCCTTTTCAATACCAACCGTATTGTGCAACACTTGTGCAACAGGCGCCAAGCAATTGGTTGTACAAGAAGCATTTGAAACAACGCGATGCTCCTTGCTCAAAGAGAGATGATTAACCCCATAAACCACGGTAAGATCAGCGCCTTCAGAAGGTGCAGAAACAAGCACACGCTTTGCCCCGGCATCTAAATGCGCACTTGCTTTGTCACGCGCAGTAAAAAGTCCTGTACATTCCAAAGCAACATCAATATCCAAAGCCTTCCAAGGCAATTGTGCTGGATCACGCTCTGCCAACACCTTTATCAAACCGCGCCCAACATCAATCGCATCACCAACAACCTGAACATGACCTGGAAAACGCCCATGAACAGAATCATAGCGCAACAAATGGGCATTGGTTCCCACAGACCCTAAATCATTAATTGCCACAACTTCAATATCTTGCCGGCCACTTTCCACAATGGCACGCAAAACATTACGCCCAATACGACCAAACCCGTTAATTGCAACGCGAACACTCATTTCACATTTTCCTCATCAAACTTTATAGCGCAATAAATGGGCATTGGTTTCCACCGCCCCCAAATCATTAACAACCACAACCTCAATATCTTATCTGTCACTCTCCATAATGGCACTTCTCATAATGGCACTCTCCACAATAGCACAAAAAATCTTGCGCCCAATATGAACAACCCCATTCATTGCACCATGAACACTCATTTCACATTTTCCTTATTGATCTTTTCAAGCTCTTTTTCAACGGTAGCGACCACATTCTCACAAGTAATGCCGAAATGCGCATAAAGGGCATCAATCGTTCCACTAGCACCAAACCCCTCCATGCCAATAAACACACCATCACTGCCAATAAAACGGTCCCATCCTTGCCGGATTGCAGCTTCAATGGCAATTTTAATCGATGCATCCCCAATGAGGGCACGCTGATAGGAGAGAGATTGTTGTGCAAAAAGTTCAAAACAAGGCACAGAAACCACACGCGTTGGGATGCCCTTTTCCTCTAACACCGCATGTGCCTCCACCGCAATTTGTAATTCTGAACCAGAAGCAAACAGCGTCACTTGTGCATCATCGCTAGCTGTTAGGAATTCATAAGCACCGAGCATACAGAGATTTTCTTCTTCATACTCTTGACGCAAAAGCGGTAAATTTTGTCGGCTCAAAGCCAAAGTAGAAGGCGTTTTGCGTGCTTTCAAAGCCAATTGCCAGCACTCCACTGTTTCCATAGCATCAGCAGGGCGAAAAACAAAGTGATTAGGCATTGCACGCAAAGAAGCCAAATGCTCCACGGGCTGATGGGTAGGTCCATCCTCACCAAGACCAATGGAATCATGAGTCATCACATAAATCACCCGCAATCCCATCAAGGAAGAGAGCCGCATAGCAGGACGCATATAGTCAGAAAAGCATAAAAAGGTTCCCCCATAAGGAATAAAGCCGCCATAAAGAGCAAGACCATTCATCACGGCTCCCATTGCATGTTCGCGAATTCCATAATGCAGATAACGCCCTGAAAAATCTCCAGCAGAAATACTGTCCATCTGACTACTTTTGGTATTATTAGACCCAGTCAAATCAGCAGAACCGCCAATGGTCTCAACAACGACTTTATTAATCACTTCAAGAGCCATTTCAGAAGCTTTACGCGTAGCAACGACAGGACAATCCTCAACTAATTTCTGTTTATAAACATCGATAGCGCTATCAAATCCGCCCACGAGATCGCCTCGCATCAATCTTTCAAATTCCACCCGTTCTGAAACAGGAAGATCAGCGAATTTTGCTTCCCATTTTTGTCGTTTTTTAGCGGCATTGAGACCCGCCAAGCGCCAATTATCAAGAATATCCGCTGGAATAACGAAAGGCTCTGCCTCCCACCCTAAAGCGACACGGGTTACAGCAATTTCGCGTGCTCCCAAAGGCGATCCATGAACTTTATTGGTTCCCGCTTTATTTGGTGCTCCAAAACCAATTGTTGTTTTACAAGCAATCAAAGTTGGTTTATCAGAATTTTGTGCAGCCTCAAGAGCACGCGCAAGTGCTGCTTGATCATGTCCATCAACTTTGAGTGTGTTCCAACCAGATGCCTTAAAACGCGCAATCTGATCAGTACTGTCAGCAAGTGAAATCTCTCCATCAATGGAAATATTATTATCATCCCACAGCACAATCAATTTATTGAGTTTCAAATGTCCAGCAAGGGAAAGTGCTTCTTGAGATATCCCTTCCATAAGGCACCCATCCCCAACCAACGCGTAAGTGTAATGATTGATAAGATCTCCAAAACGCGCATTCTGCAAGCGCTCACCAATCGCCATTCCTACAGCATTTGCCAGTCCTTGTCCAAGTGGTCCAGTGGTTGTTTCGATTCCGGCAACATGCCCATATTCTGGATGCCCAGCAAGTTTAGACCCTATTTGGCGAAAATTTTTGAGATCCTCAAGAGAGAGATCTTCATAACCAGAAAGATATAAAAGGGCATAAAGCAACATAGACCCATGCCCAGCCGATAACACAAAGCGATCACGATTGGGCCAATGGGGATTTTTGGGATCATGGGCAAGGAATTTTGTATAAAGAACAGTAACAATATCGGCTGCCCCCATTGGCAAACCAGGATGACCAGAATTCGCTTTTTCAATTGCATCAATAGCAAGAAAACGGATAGCATTGGCCATCTGATTCTGTTGTTCGGTATTTGTCATGAATGATAGACCACTTTGTTAAACGCGTTATTGTGTTACTTTTTTCGTATTCTCTTGAATTTTTTAAGAATACTTTCAGTCTGTTTAAATCATCAGCGTGAGACCCCTTGCGATCACCTCAGTAACCATTCCCCTCACACATCATTTTATGCACATAATCATTTATGCCAATACTTTCAAAAAATCCAGCTTTTAATTAACACGTATCCCCTGCTTTACTTGCTAAAATGTCCTACATACTTAAAAATAAAATTGACGCAAGAAAAGAAAATGAGTGATTCGTTTTTGCATAGAGAACTGATAAAGGATACAATCACCCATAAGGATATAACATCATGAACCAAGAAACTCAGGTTCTAACACACGCTTTAGAGCAACTGGAAAAAGCACTAAGAACCTTAGAGATCACCATTATAAACCGCAACGCTGTTATCGATAAACACAACGAATGGGAAGAAGAAATTCAACGAATGAATGCTGATCGGAGCCGTCTTGCCCAAGCGCTTGATAAAGCCGAAGCCCATGCCGAACGGTTAGAAGCGGTCAATAAAGAAGTTTCCAAACGTTTAATTAAAGCAATGGAAACGATTCGTGTCGTAATTGATAGATAAAGGTTTGAAACCATGGAAACCGTTTCCGTCACCATTGATGGTAAAGTTTATCGTATGGCTTGCGATAAAGGGCAAGAACGCCATCTCATTGAACTTGCCGCTCGATTGGACCAATATATCACACACCTGAAGACGAATTTTGGTGAAATCGGTGATCATCGTCTATCGGTTATGGCCGGCATTATGATTATCGATGAAATGGAAGAAATAAAACGAGAAAATAAAAAATTACAAGAAGACTACGACGCTCTTTTACGACTCCACAATGAAAGAGATCGCACCATGGGAAGGATCATGCGAGATACAACAGAGAGGATTGAAAAGCTCACTTATCAATTGCTCCAAGATGAGCAAAATAGTTCTCAAGAACAGGAACAGGAAAATCCTTAAAGCACATCAGTTCTTAAAAAGAGTGCTGTAATGCTCAAAGACCAGCATGATTGTATCCACATCCTTGCGAGGAAATCATGTAAATTGCAAAAGCAATAAGCAAACGAAGTGTCCTCTAAGAAAGAGAAGAGCACTGCACGCACCCCGTTTAACCTTCCATAACCAGACCAAAAACGTCTTACCAAAAACACTATAATGTAAAAATCCATCAAACGCTGCTCTCTTTATACCTATGAAGGGATAAGCCCACACCACTCTTATAAAAGAGTTATAAAAGAATCCAATATTGCAATTGTTCTTTATCGGAGATGCTTCATAAGAGCCTTCTTTATGCCTTTCGCAAACGGTTTTTATTCACAAGTCAATCCTTTTTATGACATGCAAGTAAGCGTTTTTGTGATTTTGAATACGAGAATTTGAAATGAGAAAAACTTCCTATCTTTTCAACTCTCATTCAAGTTCAAAAAGATAGATTATCATTATAAATAAATATATTGACTGTATAACAGATAAAGCTTTGCAAAAAATGTCTCAAAAAAACAATAATCAAAAACAAGATGTCGATTCAGCAGACAATATTACAATATCGATATTCCGCATAAGCCTGCAAACTAAAACCAACCGCCATGCTGTTTCAACCCCGTACTGTTTCAACAATGAATGAGAAAGCAATAATGGATCTCTTCAGATTCCCCAAAACAACAGCATGCATACAGATTTTGATTACACCACCTTTGTTCTGCTTTCAGAAATATAAAGCAATATGCAAGAGGCTCACAGCACTAAGCGCACCAAAGAAAATATCTATTGTTATAAGAAACCACTCCCCTTCACAACAAAAGCCTTCTTGAAAAGCAAGTGCCGCTGCATAATCATACACATCCTCTAAATCCCGCACAATACTTGCACCACCACACAAATAGAAGCCCCTAATCTAAGCTCAAGCACCACGTTGTTCCCACAATGGGGAAGGAGGCAATAAAGTTTTTTGGCACATCCAGAAGAACAAAAAGGATCCATCATGTCACAATTTAAGTCTTGATGAATATCCAATCCTCTATCCCGATATCATCAAAAATACTCGTTTCAGAAAAACCTGTAACGCTTAATTTCTAAGAGCTCTCTTTTGATAGAGCAGTTTTTGAAAACATTCGATAGCTTTCTACTTTATTCCAGCAATCATGCTGGTTTTCATATCATCCACCCAATCCATTGAACTTCCTGATTGTTTTCTTATAGACGATAAAAGTCATGGTGATGGAGAGAAAAGCGCTTAACAGAAGATATCCGATATTCCATTCATTTTTACCAAGCAACAGTGATACGGGTAAGGAGGCAGAAAAAGCCATTGGCAGTAGAAACAAAATCCATTTCACAACGCTTGAGGGATAAATCGCAATGGGGATAAATGAAAGTTCATAAACCATTGCATGAAAGTATTCGACGGGCATCTTACGATTGGTAACAAACGTTATAAAGTTGAACATCATGCAAAAACAGATGTTGACGATAAAGACACAAACTATTGCAACGATAAAAGAAAACCATCCAATTTTAATGCTTGACAGATCCGGTAATGAGACAAAAAAATACGCACTCACACAAAGAACAAATAAGTTTATCAGGCGAAGAGGTTTGCACCAACCAACCAGCATGAATACCCAGATTGAAACAGGCTTTGTCAGATATGATTCAATCTTACCGCTCACAACTTTTTCAAAAAATATTCCTATAGAATTGGTAAAAATACTTAAAAATATCCGGAGTAAAACGAAGACAACAAAGATAAGATGAATTTCATCTCTACTGTAGCTACCGATTCTTCCTGAAAAGGAAGATATTTTATCAATAAATATGAATTGAATACAATAATAGCAGAGAGAAAGAATAAACTCCCCAAT
Source organism: Bartonella heixiaziensis (assembly GCF_046245125.2). Lineage (GTDB taxonomy): Bacteria > Pseudomonadota > Alphaproteobacteria > Rhizobiales > Rhizobiaceae > Bartonella > Bartonella heixiaziensis. Next base: position 1,774,007 of record NZ_CP176404.1, read on the forward strand.
CAAATTCTTACCATAAACAATCTGTCGGCGTATATTCATGCCAATAAAATGAATGATTATCTTCACCTCAACCACCCGCTCCATGATACGCTTTCATCCCCTTCTTCCAGACAACATGAATAAAGAATAAAAAACACAAAATATAAAAAATACTACCCAAAATGAACTGCTGAAAAACCGCCAAATCATGCGTTGCAAGAAACTCAGCAGGAGCAGAGATCATGAAACGATAAGGGTTAAACTGCATGAGCGGAATAAGCCACGTAGGCCAGAAAGAGGGTGGCAAAAAAACACCCCCAAGAAGAGCCGAACTGAGGATACTGAAAGAGAGCAATATATCGTACTCAATCACCCAGAAAACCAATAACGAAATTGCGAAGGAGAGTAAAAAACAAAGCAATTGAGAGAGAGCAATAAGGAGAAAAAAGAGCAGAAAAGAGAATATAAAGCTCAGGATGTTTTCGTAAGATAAAAGAAGCTTTACCGTAAAGATCACAATTAAAGGAATGGCATATAACACACTCTCACCCAAAAAGGTAAACAGCATTTGTGTCATATAACTGAACGGTTTTGTGAGGGTAACTTCTAATTTACCTTCTTTAACATGTTGAGAGAAAGACTGAATTAAACCATAACCATTATTTAAACGTGATAAAACTAAAGCAAAGGCATAATAATACATCATATCATGAAAGCCAAAACCGTTGATGGTGGTGCCCATATCAGAAAAAAGTGCGTTCCATAACATGAATTGAATGACGAATGGCGAAAGAGTCCCCATGACAAAATCAGTAAAGAACATTGCCCTGTCATTGACGAGTGTGAGTAATCCATTCTTGGCAAAAAGAAACATGCCAAAGCAGTGGTTAGATAAATTCTTTAAATTTAACACGGAGCATCTCTTCAAGCGAGGGAGTGGATACAGAGAACGTACAGTTCAGTTCGGTTGTAATTTCGCGTACAAAACGTGCAAAATCCTCACGGGGCAGCGAAATCTCCAGTGAGCATTCTTCAGTGTTAAAGTGCTTATCTTTTAAAGGAGTGGATAATTTCAACGCAATCTCATCAATTTTTTCTACAACAGCTGAAGGTGCAGCCAAATGTTCACAAAAAAGCGTCATTCTCACCAAAGAAGGAATGACATTTTTAAGCGCGTGAAGATTGCCATGAAACTGTTTCTTTCCCTTATGCAAGAGAATAATATCATCGACGTATCCATCAATATCTCCCATATCATGACTTGTGATGATATACCCAGTGCCGCGCTCCCTTTTCAGTTTTTTAAGAAGCTCCCTGATTTCATGCTTAGATGTAATATCAAGACCAATACTTGGCTCATCGAGGAACAACAGTTTAGGTCTAAAGGAGAGATTAAATGCCAATTCACTTTTCACTCTCTCACCCAGACTAAGCATCCGCACTGGCTTATCCATAATATGCTCAAGACCCCAGCAACTCAGCGATCTCTTTAAGATCACGGGTAAAAGAAGCGCGTTCAAGACCATATAATGGTTGAACCATATCCAGACTATAGCGTAAGGGTAAATCCCACCACAAACAATTCTTATGACCAAAGACCACACCCAAAGACTTGAACAAATCTTTCTTCGCTTTATAAGGATCAACACCAAGGACTTTAACACATCCCTTATCAGCATATTGTATACCAGAAAGTATTTTAATCAGTGTCGATTTACCCGCTCCGTTAGGGCCAAGAATTGCTAACGATTGCCCTGAAAAGAGGGTGAAACTCATGTCTTTTAACACATGATGATTTGTATAAACCGGCTTGAAGAGGGAAACCACCTTGTTTTTAAAACCAATTCCTCTGTCAATGTTGCGATATATTTTTGATACGTTGTTAAGGTCAATCAATGGCAATGCCATCAGCCTCTCCTCATGTTAACTTTTACCCTATTTTCACATACCCATAATCTTTGGATATCCGCTCTCGTTCACTGGAAAAATAAACATGCCCAAATCGTCCGTCCTTATGGCAATCGAACGCCTCTAACACTTTATCTCCAACTTTTGTTATAGCGCGTTTCTTCAATGGCATACGTTCGCTTGAGTTAGGAATTGACATACTGAGCGCTTAAGCTAGATATTCTTTGAAAGATTTGTTTTTGAAATTCACGAAACACAACCATTATTTGATTTATATCGTTTGGTACACTACCTCTCCCATTATTTATAAAGAATCGCAATTGTAACAAACCGAATATGCGTCTCAACACGCCTTGCAACCAAATCAAATCCTTAACAATTCCATAATTGAGATCATTTTTACTGATTGAAGCTGTCCAGTGGTGCACAAAGAAGAAAAAAGAGACAAACCTGTCTGTTTTCTTTTTCATTAAAAATGCACCAAACACTTAATCTCAATTTTCGTGGACGTACCATTTCCCCCCTTAAATTGCGGATGTAATCAAACCTCGTAGAGCAAGATACATTGAATATTTATGCGCTTAACCTCTTGGCTCACGCCTCAAAGAACAAAGACCTTCCCCAATCTGTAATCACAGTGGTTTCTCTCAATAGCTTCCTCCTCTCACCACTTATCTGATCACTTCAAACTCTACGAGTAAATCCCTCCCCTCAATATCTCATTCAAGTTCACATTTCTATACTGGTTGATACAAAAGAAAACTAAAATCCGCCAGAAGCCATATGCACTTTTAAGATGGACATATGCCTTATATCACCATCTTGAAGGAGAGCGGCTTCTATCACACTACAAATTAAAGAGCAATAATGGATCTATTCAGATGCTCACGCAAAGAGCCTAACGCCAACAGCTTTCCGTTAAACTGCCTTTGTTCTACCTCGAAAAACAGAAGCGATACGCAAGAGGTTGGTAGCACCAAGCGTACCAAAGAGAACGCCTGCTGTCACAAGAAACCGATCTCCTCCTTGGCAAAAGCCCTCTTGAAAAGCAAGTGCCATCGAACGATCAACCATATTCTCTAAGTCCCGCGCATTTTGCACCACGACACGAATAGAAGCCCCCCAACTCAGCTCAAGCGCCGCGCAATTTCCACGATGAGCGATAACGCAACAATGAATCTGTTCAGATACTTACGAAAAAAGCATCACGTATAAATGTTTCTATCAAATCCCTTTTGTTCCATCTTGAGAGACAGAAGCGATACGCAAGAGGTTGGTAGCACCAGGCGTACCAAAAGGAACGCCTGCTGTCACAAGAAACCGATCTCCTCCTTGGCAAAAGCCCTCTTGAAAAGCAATGGCTGCCGCACGATCAACCATATCCTCTAAATCCCGTGCATCTTGCACCACGACACAATGAACCCCCCAAACCAAAGCCAAACGCCGCGCAGTTTCCACGATGGGCGATAATGCGATAATAGGTGTATTGGGGCGTTCACGAGAGGCACGCACACCCGTTGTTCCTGATGCGGTATAAGCAACAATTGCTTTTAATTGAAGCGTTTCAGCAATCTGTCGCGCCGCAAGAGAAATCGCATCGGTTCCCGTTGACTCTGGTGCAGGATGCTGTGCACCCACCTGGGCGTCATAAGTGGGATCTTGTTCGATTTGTTTGGCGATTCGATCCATCATAAGCACTGCTTCTTCAGGATAAAGACCAGAGGCTGATTCAGCGGACAACATCACAGCATCACTCCCCGCATAAACGGCTGTAGCCACATCAGAAACTTCTGCCCGCGTCGGAACAGAGGATGAGATCATAGACTCAAGCATTTGCGTAGCCACCACAACGGGCTTTCCGGCTAAACGACAAGCTTTTATGAGCTCCATCTGAAGTGCAGGAATCCTCTCCAATGGCATTTCCACACCGAGATCTCCCCGTGCAATCATAATACCATCAGACACATCAATAATCTTCTCTATTTGCTCCAAAGCTTGAGGTTTTTCGATCTTGGCCATCAAAGACACTTTGTTTTTCGTCAACTGGCGCACTTCTAGTATGTCTTCCGGACGCTGAATAAAAGAAAGAGCAACCCAATCAACAGGCTGTTCCAACACAGCGTAAAGATCAGCCTGATCCTTTGGTGTCATTGGACCAAAAGGCAAAACCGTATCGGGAAGACTAACCCCTTTTCGATCAGAAATACGGGTTCCAGAAACTACACGGCACTGAACAGAATGACCATCACACAACTCAGCACATAGTTCCAGTTTTCCATCATCAATCAACAACCGATTACCGGGTTTGACAGCCGCTAACACTTGCTCATGCGGAAAATAAACACGCTGTGCATCTCCAAGAACATCACGATCATCTAAAGTAAAGTTTTGCCCAACACGCAAATCCTCTTGACCCTTAGCAAAACGACCAATACGCAATTTTGGTCCCTGTAAATCCACTAAAATACCAATTGGACGACCAACAGTTTTTTCAACCTTGCGTATGCGCTTGACCAAATCAGCCATTGTTTCACGATCCGTGTGGCTCATATTTAGACGAAAAACATCGGCTCCAGCCATAAAAAGCTTCTCAATCATCGAAATAGAAAAAGAAGAAGGACCAAGAGTAGCAATAATTTTCACTTTACGCGCACGCTTCACTGGCGGGAAACTCCTGAAAAAGTGGGAGGCTGTATAACCGAATCGTTGAACAAAGACTCATCTGTCAACTGTACCATCCAACTGGTTTGATTACCCGTATCAATTTCTTTAAACTCAACCTTTTGATACCCACGGGGGAAACAATCATGTACCCCTTGAATAGTAAATTGGCTATCTTGTACACACATGGTTACAGAACCTGGCCAGTTCCCTTTTTTCTGTGCACCTTCTGCATAAAAATAATAAAACCGTGAAGAAAGTGGCCCCTCGATTAAGGTTTTACACTCCGTCACTGGTACTGTCCACCACCCTTCGCTCACCCAGCCTGAAAAAGTACGATAACCAAGGGCAACACCAACGGACTGTTGGGTCGAATTACAAACGCGGAAATCAGCTTTTGCAAAATGAACAAGTGAGAACGAGAGCACAATGCTCAAAAGAAAAATCCCCAGCCCTCTCTGAAACACCCATTGCTGTTTTTTGGCAACCACAAAACCACCTTTATGCTGTAAGCCCTTAAAACAAAACATACATCCCTTTATCTTCTCTTTTTTCAAGAATCTTCCAAATGTATCGAGGTATATATTTCTTTTCTGCTTCTTATCGCCCTTTTGTCAATGTATAAGCTTAAAATTTTACAAAATATTTAAAGTCAACTTGTAAAAAAAGTTTACAGCTTGATTCACTCTTTGTTTTTCAAGCTTCCTCAACACAACTTTTTCATCGCAAAACAACTTAAAACAAAGACCCCGGAGAAAAATGCAAATGGACACAGTAACTGATCAAACACATGCTATATCCGTAAACCAATTGCGTGCTTTTATCGAACGTATTGAACGACTAGAAGAAGAGAAAAAAACCATTTCTGATGATATTAAAGAGGTTTATGCCGAACTTAAAGGCTCTGGTTTTGATAGTAAAGCTGTTCGCAGCATTATACGGTTGCGCAAAAAAGAAGACCATGAACGAATGGAAGAAGAAGCAGTTATCCAACTCTATAAAAACGCGCTTGGTATGACTTAACGCTATAGCGTTTTTACGAAAAAGTTCCAGTTTCAACCATTCTTCTTTTTTTTGCGCACAAGAATTTTCCTTCTCTTGACAGCATTGATAACAGTACTGTCAAGAGTTGTATAAACGAAAAAACCATAAACGAATGAAGAAGGAAGACATCATCCAATTCTCTAAAAATATCTTTAGGGTAAATGAATGCCATTAAAGAACATGCAATATTTTCTCAAAATGAAGAGAAAATGCAAAAAACGAATAATACCCTTAAATTGCTAGCGGAAATTTTAGCAATTTGTGCAACTTGTAACGATAATATCCACCACATATCATCCAATTTGGGAAAGGATCGCTTGAGAGCGCATAAGATCTCTTATCCCTAAGAAGTATTCTTCTCTTTCAGTCAGTCGTTGAAACGTGAGAGGAGGAAACAGGTCGACGTAACGACATTGTGCGATACCATGCTATATTTTGCACAAATCAAATGGCAAAAGTTGCTGCAATAACTAGAATTGGACATAAAAAATTTCTCAAAAATGAAAGCACTAATGAATATCAAATTGTAAAAAAATTGACTCCAAAACGGATTGGCAATCTGCTTAAGAGATTCTCACACAAGCGCAAACAATTTGAAAATATAATAAAGAAAGCAGAGTAATGATTCGACATAAATTACGCAATCATCCAGATGATTAAAGACTAAACTATCACAAGACAATAAATTCACAACCGTGAATCAAAAAAATAGCATATTGAGCATTTCAAATTTGCCTGCCTGAGCAATATTAGTGATAATTGTACCTCTATGATTTAAAAAATACTCTAATTAACGAATAAATCAGAGACAAAAGAAAAGTCATAAGCAGCAATACACACATCGTTCATACACATAAAATAAACTTATACATATAAAATATCGCATGAATAATAAGCGAGAATTGTTCCATTTTTAGTGTGCACTCGCGAGATTTTTTACGAATGAGGAAAGTAGACTTAAAAATATAAGGACCACGAACAAAGTGCGATCAAAAGCGACTATGCATTATCAAAATTACGCCCACTTGATTTATAATTTTTGCCCCCATTCTACCGCGCCTGCATAAAGGTTACTGTTTGTGATAAAGTTTGTCGTTGACTTCCCACTTTTTTGAGGAGGATGTCATCAAGAAGGAAAGAAATCTTTGAAAAAATCGAATAAGAAGTGTACGAATCCGCACATTTCATTATCCAAGGGGAGGAAACTATGGCAATCGAAACAAAGCGAACAATTTCCACATTGATCAATTTGGAAGATGCTGGGGAATTGTCTGCCTATTATCGGCGCAATGCAAACTTTCATCAACCTTTCGAACCTGTAAAATCTGATGATTATCATACCCTAACAGCTTGGGAAACACGCGCAAATACATTCGCTTGTGAGAGTGCACAAGGGCAAGCATACCGCTATTGCCGTACGATTGAAAAATGAGAGCACAATCATTGCCGTCGTTCACTTCACAAATGTAGTGCGTGGTGTTTTTCAAGCCTGCTATCTTGGCTTTTCTCTTGATGAAAAACAACAAAAACAAGGCCTCATGTTCGAGATTTTATCTGCTTTAATACCTCACATCCTCCATTTTTACCACCTCCATAGAGTGATGGCAAACTATATGCCTGAAAACACCAGAAGTGGAATTTTATTGGAGCGCCTTGGTTTTGAGAAAGAAGGCCGTGCCAGAGATTATCTGATGATTTCTGGCCAATGGAGAGATCACATTCTTACCTCTCGAATGAATGATGCGTATGAACCCGCCTAGAGCGCCGAATAAAGCGTACTAACGGTTTTCACCAGATGTGAAAATATGATACGATGTAAACCTCACGAAATTCAAAAGACGTTTCTTTTTCACTGTCTTTACATACTCAATATCTTTCACTGCCCTCCCATAACAATTCAAGCTCCCAGCATTTTTCTTTTACGCACAGAAATTTTTCTTTTCCAGTACATGCGCTCATCTCATAAAGAATGATGCAAAAACAGATATCAAAGTACAAAAGAAACAATCACCCAAATCTATAAAAATCCTCTTGAGAGAGATTAACGCTATAGCGTTTTTATGATTTCACCCCCTCTATATCTTCGCGCAACAATTCCAGTTCCAACCATTCCTCTTCCTTTTGCGCGCAAGTATTTCTCTTCTCTTCCAGTATTTTTGATAAACGCTCAAAACGCTCTTTATCATTGCAATACAGTGTTGGATCAGAGAGTTCTTGTTCAATTTTTTTGATTTCATCCTGCAAAGCAGCAATTTGTTCAGGTAATTTTTCCAGCGCATAAACCTGCTTATAAGACAGTTTGCGTGGTTTTATTTTCTCCCGCTCCATAAAGCCACGATTTGGTGATGAGAGGTGTTTTGCATTCTCCTGTACGCGAAACTTTGACTGCTCTTTACGCTGTGTTAGTTCATTATCTTTACGCGTTAACAGTGCATCTTGCTTTCGTTGGGCCATCATATCACTATAACCACCAGCATATAAAATCCAGCGACCATCCCCTTGAGGGGCCAATATATGGGTCACAGTGCGATCTAAAAAGTCCCTGTCATGGCTAACCAACAACACGGTTCCAGCAAAATCGGCAATAAATTCTTGCAACAAATCCAATGTTTCCATATCCAAATCATTGGTTGGTTCATCAAGAATCAAAAAATTCGCAGGTCGTGAAAGGAGCCGTGCAAGCATGAGGCGGGCTCTTTCTCCACCGGACAATTCTTTGATTGGTGTCCGTGCTTGTTCAGGTAAAAACAAAAAGTCTTTCATATAAGAAACAACATGCCGCTCTTGCCCATTGATCAGGAGGGTATCCCCCCTCCCACCGGTTAGATAATGCGCTAAAGTTTCTTTTTCATTTAAAATACGTTGTTGATCAAGCAACGCCATAGAAAGATTATATCCATGCTTGACCATTCCACTATCGACCGATTCTTGCCCAATCAAAGCGGAAAGCAAAGTTGTCTTTCCTATACCATTTGGACCAACCAAACCAATCCTATCCCCACGATGAATCCGCAAAGAGAAATCTTTCACAAAAACGCGTTCGCCATAAGATTTTGAAATCCGCTTCGCTTCAAGCACCAATTGACCAGAATCATGACTTTTAGCAGCGGCTAAAAGCGCACTTCCCGTTGGCCCTTTATAAGTTTGATGTTGCTGTCTTAGTTCTTTTAACGCCCCCAAACGTCGCACATTACGTTTACGCCGTGCCGTTACTCCATAGCGCAACCATTGTTCTTCACGTGCAATCTGTCGCCCCAATTTGTGCTGTTCTAGAGCTTCTTCTTCAAGCACCTTATCACGCCAATTTTCAAACTCCGACAAACGCTTCTCCAGTCTTTTTGTCGTGCCCCGATCAAGCCATACCGTTGAACGCGTAACATTTTCTAAAAATCGCCGATCATGAGAAATCACCACAACAGCTGAACGTAGAGAACATAAAACGCTTTCAAGCCATTCAATGGTTGGTAAATCGAGATGATTGGTTGGTTCATCCAAAAGAAGAATATCTGGTTTGGCAGCAATCGCTTGCAATAATGAAACGCGCCGCTTTTCACCACCAGAAAGCGTCGCCAACGTCTCGGTTCCTAAAAAACCAAGATTTGCCAAAAGTGTGTTTATCCATTGCACATCCGGCTTATCATCCAGCCCCGCTTCTACACAAGTGCGAATATCTTCAAAGCCTGAACACTCAGGGTTTTGTGATACATAACGAAGCGTCGCCCGCGGATGGCGAAAAATTTCCCCCTCACTCGGTTCACTTATTCCAGCGGCAATTTTTAACAGCGTCGACTTTCCACAACCATTACGTCCTACCAACGCAATACGTGCCCCTTGCTCTACCGATAGACCAGCTTGGTTGAGCAAGGGAGTTTTTCCAAAAGTTAGGAAAACACGCTCAAGCCGCAGCAGCGGCACCGCCATTAACGAACGTGTCGAGGACAAGGTGCTTTATACATCACACCTCTTCTATCACGGAAAGCACACAATTTCGGTGTCCGCACTTTTTCACTCACTCTTTGAGGACAAGGTGCTTGGTACATGTATCCTCCATGTCCACGATACGTGCACAATTGTGCAGCCTGAGACTGTTGTTGTCTTTTCTGATTTGCAGCAGCCCCTGTTACAGTCCCTGCAAGAGCACCAAATGCTGCACCGGTCAGTGCTGCTCCAGGAGTACTTCCGGCAATTGCTGTTCCTGCCAAAGCCCCTATTGCGGCTCCGCCTACACCATAACGTGCAACGCGTTGATCATTAACAGTACAAGCTGCTGAACTTAAACCAATGGCTGAAACGACAGCCACTTTCAAAATTGATTTTAACATATAAAAACTCTCCTTCTCGAGATCAAAATATATCATTCGTGCCAGCACTTAAATCACTATGCCCCCCCCTACCTTACTCAAATCTACTGGAAGAGCTTTATGGAATAGGTACAGACGCCAACAATATAGCTTTTCCAGAACATAAATGACAAGAAAAAGTTCCACAAACACGATTAGACAATGTTAAAGAAGATCCAAATGGTACATTTTTGCCATAAATTGGCCATTTTACACCTGAAAGGGTTAATCCCTGTAAATCAGAAAAACCGATAATACTAAAGAGACACCCTTCAGGTAAATCCGCAGAAAAAAGCTTTGGCAAAACTGGCCACCCTTCCTCAAAACCGCTGGTCAATAATACTGAAATACCTTTTTCAGCCATCACCAGTGCTTGCGTCATATGAGAAAGGCTATGATCACTTCTTTCTCCTCCAAAAGCACCACACAAAACAAGCTGTTTAGCCCCCTTTTGCAGAGCTCTCTCACATGCCAATGCACTATCGGTCATATCTTTATCAGAAGGAAAAACCTCACGGGGAATAGCATCATATTTTTGCCTTAAAGCCTGATCAGAGGAATCAAAATCCCCCAACCATAACTCAGGCACAACATTCAGCGCTTCAGCATGACGCATTCCACCATCGGCAGCAATCACTCGGCTCTTGCGAATTTGATTACACAAACGATTGGTGATACAAATATCTCCATTTAACAATATTGTAAATGTTGTCATGACAGACTTTGCCTTTCGTAATGCTTTCCTTTTAAATCATCTTTAAATAATAACCGTAATATAGCTTCCTTATTGTAAAAAGACATACGAGATACCCAATGAAATTTGTCAAAATACAATCAGAAAACCAAATGCATATGCATTGGCATCAAATTTTTCAGCGAACATTCTTTCTTCGGCACCAAGATGTATAAAGCTCCTCTCTTAAGCTTATTGCTATTTCTTTCCGCTTGTCATATTGGTCTCTCTCCCAATGAGATGCCTTCTTCTTGCGATTTTTCTGCAAGAATCAAACACATCAATAAGAACGATATCTATGCTTCCTTAAGCGCTACACAACACCCTCGTATTTTGCGAATATATGGCGGCGCCTATCATGATGCAAAACTTGAACGCTTGTTAAAAGATATTATGCGCAAACTCACTGTTGTGTCACAAAAACCTCACAAAACTTATTCTATAACCATTTTAGACTCGCAAAGTGTCAATGCATTTGCCCTCCCAGGCGGCTACATTTACTTAACCCGCGGTATGCTAGCATTGGCCAATGATTCTTCAGAAGTTGCAGCAATTTTAGCCCATGAAATAGCCCATATTACTGCCAATCACGGCATTTTACGCCTGCAAAAAGAAGCAGAATTAAAGATGACAGAGTGCATGTCAACAAATCTTCTCTCTCACGCCAAAAGAAAACATCACTACACTCTTAAAAACAAGCGACAACTTGCACAATTTTCACGCAATCAGGAACTACAAGCCGATTCAATTGCACTAGAAATGCTCCAACAAGCAGGATTTGATCCATTTGCTTCACCACGCTTTCTCCAATCCATGGAAGCGTATAACGCCTTTCGCAATCTCTCAGGCACCACAAATACTTCCTTAGATTTTCTAGCAACCCATCCAACTACTCCGCAACGAATTCGCCTTGCGATAAAAAAAGCGCGTAAAATTAGTACAGCAAACAGTGGAAAAACTGATCGTAATTCTTTTCTCAAAAACATTGATGGCATGATTTTTGGAGGAAGCTTTCACACAGGTTTTATGCGAGGAAATCAATTTATTCACCCGCAATTGCGTATAACTTTTTCCATTCCAAACACTTTCACCATAGAAAATTCAGGACGCACTGTTTGGGCTAGTAGCACAGATAAAATTGCCATTCGTTTTGATGCTGTCCCGCACTCTGCTGAAATGTCTGCAAGTGATTATTTAAAAAGTGGATGGATTGTAGGACTAGATGAATCCTCTATCCACCCAATCACAATCCACGGCCTACCTGGAGCGCAGGCTCGCGCGACCAATGAACAGTGGCAGTTTGATGTAGCTGTCATTTTGTTCAATAAACACATCTTCCGCTTCCTTACTGCTGCCCCTCATGATTCTCAAAATTTTGCAGCTGTTGCCAAAAGAACGCTACAAAGTTTCCATTCTCTTTCATCATCACAATCCAACAAGTTGAAACCCTTGAGAATCCGCGTGGTACACGTTAAAGAGGGAGAAAGTGTCGCAACCCTTGCCAATAAAATGCAAGAGACCGTGCACAAAGAAAAACTGTTTCGCCTTCTCAATGCGCTTACATCAACCCAAACTTTATCCGCAGGAACACACGTTAAAATTATCACGCAATAATAAAGACAATTTCCTTCATCATATTCGACACTCTTGATTCGCTTCTGTCCTTTTAAATGCGCCTCGCTCTCTCAAAGATTACGCACATTGATATCTGTCCAATCTCTAAAACTCATTTCATTGTACTCCTCCTCCCCTCCCCAACGCACATACGCACTGTAGATTTTTCCCCAAAAATTTTCAACGAAGCTTACACATCATAAGCATCTGCTGAATTAGCAGTAAGCAAAGCCGAACGCAGCTTTTGCAAAGCCCGTGCTTCAATTTGACGCACCCGCTCTTTCGAGATTCCAAGCTTTTCACCCAAAACTTCTAAAGTCGCTCCCTCTTCATTGAGGCGACGAAAACGAATAATTTCAAGTTCCCGTTCATTGAGAATTTGCAACGCATCATAAAGCCATTGGGTTCGCCGTTGACCGTCAATCACTTGCTCAATTAAAGCATCAGGAAGAGGGCTCTCATCGACAAGAGCATCCATTTTAGCAACAGGGTTATCACTGTTCTCAGAAACAGAAACACTCAAGGAATTATCAGAACTAGAAAAGCGGAAATCCATTGTTTCAACATCACGAACAGAAACACCAAGCTTTTCAGCGATTGTGCGAAAGATATCTTGTTTTGAAAGGGCACTATCATCCTGCACCAATTTCGCCCGCAAACGCCGAAGATTAAAGAAAAGCGCTTTTTGCGAAGAACTGGTTCCCCCTCGAACGATTGACCAATTTCGTAAAATATAATCTTGAATAGAAGCCCGAATCCACCATGTTGCATAAGTTGAGAAACGCACCTCCCGATCAGGTTCAAAACGCGCAGCAGCTTCCAAGAGCCCCACATACCCTTCTTGTACCAGATCCCCCAGCGGCATTTTGAAACGTTTAAAACGGTTAGCAATCGCAATCACCAAACGCATATGAGCTGCTGCAATTTGATGCATAGCGTCATCATCGCGTTTGTCTTTCCATCGCAGAGCCAAATCATGCTCTTTTTGCCGTTCAAGATAAGGTGCTTGCATAGCAGAACGCATCATATTACGTCCCAAACTTTTGTCCGTATCGCTATAGTTTTTGCTGTTCTTATAAACAGCATTTGAAAGATTACCCATAATAACCCCTTGCGATTAAAATTATCAAAGTTGATTTGGCAACGACATCACCGCTCTTTTTTAAAAGAACGCATAAGTTGTTTGTTTTATTGGTACTACTTTAGCGTGTAATTTTATAATCGCAATTGTTTTTTTATCATCATGGTAAAACTTATTGTCATAACACACAGTTTCACGCACAAAATGACAATATCAATACGCCCCTTACCTTAAGAAATTCAGGGGAAAACTTTCTCCTCATCTCTTCGTAACAGGCTCGTAAAAAATAAAACTGATGCTATTTTACTTCATTTTCGGTTTACTTGCCTTTTGCATAAAGAGTCTATTTATGCTTCTAGCTTGATAATACAACCATTGCGCGCAAGGACTATACACAAAACATCCAAAATGTATGAAAAAGGAAATACCTCAAGGGAAAGCGTCAAAAAAACGACAAGAATGATTGAAGCAAACGCAACAAACGTGTTAAAGGAGCAACACAATCATACAGTTGTTGGGAAAAAGCTTTTTACCAGCGTAGCACTGAGAAAGAAAATGATCATGGATAGCAAGATTATTCAACAGAATGATATTCTTCAGGATGATATTCTTATTGAAAAACATGGAAATGGCAAGTTTGAAGGTTTTCGTTTTTATGCCAACAAGAACGATACGGGTCAAACAGATGAAGCACAAAATTTAGCAGACAATGAAAATTTGATTCTTGCTTTTTCCAAACGCGCAACGCGTTTTTGTGCTTGTGCCAATGGAGATTTCACCCTCAGTTCTGATGGCATTGTACGCTGGATTGGCCAACCCGTGGGACAACTTGTTGCCACAGAAGATTTTTTTAAACCCAAACTCATTGTTTTAGCAGATACGCAATTAACGGGAGAAGCCCGCGATAAAGTGGAGAAACGATTGGAGCGTTTTGTCACCTTTCATTTTGAAACCGCTTTAAAGCCACTTTTTGACTTACGCAATGCTGATAGCTTGACAGCTTCAACAAGCGACCTTGCCTTAAAACTTGTCAACTCTCTAGGAATGATACCGCGTCGAGAAATAGCTGAAGTTGTTAAAAGTCTTGACCAAGAATCGCGTGCTGTACTCCGGCGTCTAGGTGTCCGTTTTGGTGCTTTTCATATCTATGTTGCAGGGATGATTAAACCAGCTCCGGTTCAAGCGATCACGCTGCTATGGGGCCTTCAAAATGAGGGAGCTGACCAAACTGGCTTAAATGAAGTTTTTGCTGCTTTGGCTGCTGGACGAACTTCCCTAGTTGTGGATCCTACTTACAACCGCCAATTTTATCAGTTAGCTGGTTATCGAATCTTAGGTCAACGTGCTGTAAGAATTGATATTTTAGAACGTCTTGCGAACCTGATCCGGCCAGCACTTCATTGGAAACCAGGGAATGAATCCAAACCTGAAGGAGCCTATGATGGCAAAAGTTTTTTTGCCACTCCAGCAATGATGTCTATTCTTGGTGCCAATGGAACCGATATGGAAGAAATTCTAAAAGGTCTTGGTTATCAATCGCATGCCATAAGCAGTGCTGTTTTTGAACAAAGCCTCCTTGCAGATAAAGTCTCTGCTGAGACACATACGACAGCACAAGATGTTCCAGCACCAGAATTCGTTGGCAGTCACTGGCAAACAATGTGCACATCAGAAACAACACAAGAAAAAAAAGAAGTTTTACCTACTTCTATTGAAACGCACCCTAACACCACAGATCGTTTACCGGCAGCTGAACCTGTTGGTGATTTTGTCAAACAAAAACGCGTTGCAGCAGAAGATAAAGTTATTTTGCTATGGCGTTATACCCATCACTTTCACCACCACACAAAAAAAAACCGTGATAAATCTGGACACAAGTGGCAAAACAAACAGAGAAAGACTTTTAAGAAAAGGGAAAGTGCAAATGAAGACAGCCCTCAAAAAGCCACATCACACGCTAAACATTCTTATAAGTCCAATAAACCGTACACCAAACGCACGAATAATCAATCATCTCAGAGAGAAAAACGCCCTAATCCTGATTCCCCTTTTGCAAAATTAGCTGTGCTACGCGATCAACTCATAAAAGATAAGGATAAAGATAAAAGCGCATATAACCTTTCTTCTAAAGGTCACTAAAATAAAAATGGAGTTTAATCTTGGCCTATGTAGTAACTGACAACTGCATTCATTGCAAATATACTGATTGCGTTGAAGTTTGCCCTGTTGATTGTTTTTATGAAGGTGAAAATATGCTTGTCATTCATCCCGATGAATGTATCGATTGTGGTGTTTGTGAACC
The DNA here is from genome assembly GCF_046245125.2 of Bartonella heixiaziensis. GTDB lineage: Bacteria > Pseudomonadota > Alphaproteobacteria > Rhizobiales > Rhizobiaceae > Bartonella > Bartonella heixiaziensis. The sequence goes on from NZ_CP176404.1 coordinate 1,789,669, forward strand.
AGAATGTCCAGCAGAAGCCATTAAACCTGACACAGAGCCGGGGCTAGAAAAATGGCTAGAACTCAATCTGCATTATGCAACCAAATGGCCTAACTTAACTACTCGGAAAGACCCGCTTCCTCAAGCAAAAGAAATGGATGGCGTTGTGAATAAATTAGAAAAGTATTTTTCAGAAAATCCAGGAAGTGGTGAATAATAACGAGTCATGCACATCGTGCGTCTTCAACAATTGAGAGCATTCTCTTGTAAAAATAAAAATTCCTGAGTGAAATGATTGATTCTTTTGAATTTTGATGTTAATGTTATTTTAACATGATCATCTTTCTAAGTATTTTTCTTTACTCTCTTATTGTAGAGTAAGGTGTTTTTTCTTGGATTTAAAAGTACTTAACTTTTATGCTCATTAAATTGATGTAATATACTTGGTCAAAGAACACTCAACGTTCAGGCTTTTAGTCTGTTTTCCGGTACATTTGTTGGTCATAAAGGGAGTAAATTAAAATATGGCATCCCAACATGGAACGTCCTCCAATGTTAAAGGGTTTTCAACCTCTGAATATATCGTCTACCCAACCCATGGGGTGGGGCAGATTATAGCGATTGAAGATCAAGAAGTGGCAGGACATAAATTAAAACTTTTTGTCATTCATTTTGCTAAAGATAAAATGGATGTTAAAGTGCCTATTGCAAAAGCCATTTCTGTTGGAATGCGCAAATTATCCGCTGTTGATTCTGTTGAACGCGCATTAAAAGTCTTGCACGGAAAAGCACGGGTTAAACGGACCATGTGGTCACGCCGCGCTCAAGAATATGATGCTAAGATCAATTCAGGAGATCTTATGTGTATTGCTGAAGTGGTACGTGATCTTTTTCGCTCGAATCTACAGCCTGAACAATCTTATTCCGAACGCCAACTTTATACTGCTGCTCTTGACAGGATGGCACGTGAAATTGCTGTTATTAATAGTCTTTCTGAAACAGAAGCTATTAATCTTATAGAAATGCATCTCTCGGATAAACCAAAGCGCGAATTTAAAACCGAAAGAGAAAAAGCAGATGTAGAGAGCGAAGCTGTCTATGCTGTATAATAAACAGTAAGATTTTGATAATAAAAATAAAATCAGCAAAAAGCTGGTTTTATTTTTATGAAGAAACCTTCAGAGACAGAAGAATATTTGAAACAAAATCTGTCAAACTTCCCTATAACAACGCTCTATTTTAGCGGAATATGATATGAGTGAGATGAAATATGCAACTCTCATATCCTAGGATAAATTAATCTTTGATTCTTCCCTTTCCCTCTTTATCGGATACGCCCTTAAAGATAAGCTTGAGACAAATGATTCCGTTACCAATCTTATTAGCTAGGTTTATTTGCTAAGCCTATTTGCTAAATTTATTTTGATTAATATCGAGTGGTACGTGATCTTTTTCGCTCGAATCTACAGCCTGAACAATCTTATTCCGAATGCCAACTTTATACTGCTGCTCTTAACAGAATGGCACGTAAAATTGCTGTTATCAATCGTTTTTCTAAAACAAGGAACAGAAGAAAAAGAGAACTCTTCTTACCTCCTCACACAGTACACTCAACACAAAGCACGGAAAAAATCTTACCAATTATCTGTCAAGATAACAAGAAAGCTCCAAGAAAACACTCCGCACAACCAGAAAACTTTGTGCCTCAATATCCTCTCTTAGGAAGGTTGACTTACCTCCCACATCTCAAAAGACGAAAACTCCACCCAAGTGCCAATCTGTAAACAATCTGGCTTTTCTCAAGCTAGTTTCTACTGCTACAACGCGTTGATTTATAAGGATAACTCACTGTTTTGTCTGTTGAATGAGAGACCCTAATATCGTAAGATTCTCTCATTTCAAACCTGCTTACATTGAATCAATTCAAAATCATTCGCTTGTATATCACAAGCGGGATTGGCATGTTGAGAAAACCACGAGAAGAAAGGCCTAAAATGCCTCTTATGAATCATCTCAATGCAAAGGCCATAATAACATTGGAAGCTGGCAAAAAGTAAATAGCGCTGGTTTGCACCTTTATAAGCATAAAGATGGTGTGGTTCCGAATGGATTTATCATTATATTCTTCACAGAGCCACCGTGAAATGAGTTTGAGTGCAACCCATCATGCGATTCAGTTCACAGGCTCTATGGATAAACCCTAGCCTGAACACTTACCACTCTCTCTAACAACACTTAATATGAGAAGTTTTCATATGTTCCTTATATCGCCGCCCTAAACAACAGTATTTTACGGCAAATCATGATCACAGAAAAGCACACCCAACCTAGGCTCTCACTTATTCTCTGAATAAAATGAACTTTACCCCTAGTAGAAAAGAGAAAAATCTCAATCTTTAACCACTAAAACTGTACGTCCGCGATACATTCCAGTTTTCAAATCGATATGATGAGGACGACGCAGCTCACCAGAATTTTTATCCTCAATATAAGTCGGCGCCTTCAAGGCATCAGCCGAACGGCGCATACCCCGTTTCGACGGAGAAGTTTTTCGTTTAGGTACAGCCATAAAGAGACACTCCAAATCCACTAAAAAAGAAGAGGCAATGTCAAAACGACAAAGCCTGTATCAAAAATCATAAAATTTGATGGCTTTATACACCGATAACAAAGAAGAGGCAATGTCAAAACGACAATACTATTATCAAAAATAATAGAATTATTATAAATAATCGACAGTTTATACACTCATAAAAACCTTTTAATGACCCTTTCATTAAATTTTTATTTGGTTTTAACACGGCTCCCGCATACAGTATGGAGAAGCACTAAAAAGCAATTTGTTTAAAAAAAACAGAGATGAAAACCCACGCAAACTGCCTATAATAAGATAAGATTGTAGCTTCTATTCTCTAAATTCTAGGATTCCCTTTTTGCAAAAAAATAAAGGAAGCAAGAATGCACGAATTCAGCACTCTTCTTGCAAAACATGCCCGTACCGTTGAAAGACGGCTTGACACACTGTTAAATGATCAAGTCCAAAATGGTGAAATTGCTCGCCCTGAAATCCTCATCAAAGCCATGCGCTACGGTGTGCTGAATGGTGGTAAGCGTCTGCGTCCTTTTCTTGTTATAGAAAGCGCTGCCCTTTTTGATGTCCCTGCTAAACACGCTCTTGATATCGCATGTGCTTTGGAATGTGTCCATTGTTATTCGCTCATTCATGATGATCTGCCTTCTATGGATAACGATACACTACGACGCGGAAAACCAACGGTCCACATAGCCTTTGATGAAGCTACAGCAATTCTGGCAGGAAATGCTCTCTTGACCTTCGCCTTCGAAATCATTGCCCATAAAGCTCTCGCACTCTCCTTTGAAACCAGAATCAACCTCATAAAAGCTCTTGCACAATCGGCAGGACTTGGCGGTATGTTAGGCGGACAAATGCTCGACCTTGAAGCGGAAAAGAAGCCGCAAGAGTGCAGCAGCAGCATCGTAACTCTCCAACGTATGAAAACAGCCGCTCTTATAAGCTTTGCTTGTCAAGCAGGAGCAATTATCGGCAATGCTCCCAAAACACTGACCCAAAATCTTGCTGATTTTGGCACAAATATCGGACTTGCTTTTCAATTGACGGATGACCTACTTGATGTCACCGCCAGCACCGAAACTTTAGGAAAAACTGCCGGTAAAGATGAAACGGCACACAAAGCCACTTTTGTTCATCTTTATGGCATCGAAGAAACACAAAAAAAACGAGACGAACTGATTGCAAAAGCAGAATCGCTTTTACATCCGTTTGGTACCAAAGCGAAACCGCTCCAACAAGCTGCCCGCTTTAGTGCAACACGCAAAAATTAATAATTCATCGTCTTTACAAACAGCAAAACATAAAACAGGAAAACAAAGTTTTTTTGTTTAAGCCCTCTTTAACGAATTGCTTCAACTTTGTCCAAAGCGGGTATGAATATAGTCACTTAAGAGAGCTTCAAATTCTTCTGCTATATGATTGCCGCGCAAAGTTTTCACCTTCTGCCCCTCAATAAAAACAGGAGCCGCTGGACTTTCGCCCATTCCAGGCAATGAAATTCCAATATCAGCGTGTTTTGACTCGCCCGGTCCATTAACGATACAGCCCATCACCGCAACCTTCAAACTTTCAACACCAGGGTATTTTTTACGCCACACGGGCATATTTTTGTATAAATCCGCTTCAATTTTTTGTGCCAATTGTTGAAACACTGTCGAGGTTGTGCGCCCACACCCAGGACAAGCCGCAACCACAGGAAGAAATTGCCGAAACCCCATCACTTGCAAAAGCTCTTGAGCAACTTTGACTTCCCGTGTCCGATCTCCGCCAGGCTCAGGTGTTAAGGAAATACGGATGGTATCCCCAATGCCTTGCTGTAACAAAATTCCCAAAGCCACAGAAGAAGCAACAACGCCCTTTGTTCCCATCCCTGCTTCTGTCAATCCTAAGTGGAGTGCGTAATCACAACGCGCTGCTAGGGTAGTGTAGACAGCAATAAGATCTTGAACATCACTTACTTTAGCAGAAAGAATGATTTTATCACGCCCCAATCCCATCTCTTCAGCTAAAACAGCTGAATGCAGAGCCGACTGAACAACAGCTTCCCGCATGACCTCAGCAACAGGTAAAGGATTTTCTTGCTGTGCATTTTCATCCATAAGCCGTGTTAACAATACATTATCAAGGGAGCCCCAATTCACACCAATTCGAATAGGTTTACGATATCGGCAAGCAATCTCGATAATTTCCGCAAATTGGCGATCCTTTTTTGCTCCAAAACCAACATTTCCAGGATTGATTCGATATTTTGCAAGCGCCTCAGCACATGCAGGATGTTCTGATAAAAGCTTGTGTCCAATATAGTGAAAATCTCCCACCAATGGTACAGAAAAACCCAACCGCTCCAATCGCTCCCATATTTTGGGCACAGCAGCAGCAGCTTCATCACGATCAACGGTAATCCGAACCAATTGCGAACCAGCCTGCCAAAGAGCAGCAATTTGTGCAACGGTTGCATCAACATCGGCAGTATCAGTATTGGTCATTGACTGAACAACAATCGGGTTATTGCCACCAACCACCACATCACCCACCGCAACAGCAACAGACCGGCGACGCTCTAAAGGTTTAGATAAAGAATACGCCATACTCATCAAATCCTCAAATTTGCAAAACTTGGCATCTATAAATCATCCTTATGACAACGCTCACCAGAGTACAATTTTTAAAAGAGTATATTTTTAAAAAGCGATTAAAGAAAATGACCTTATCTCACCAAAATTTTTGACTTCTCACATCTGTTTATAAGCAGCCAATGCTATGCAACCTTTCAATTTTCAAGTCGTTATACCAAAACCCCAAACACAATTCTAATTGTCGTAAAACAGTACAAAACATGAAGGAGGAAACCCATGGGCCTATTTTCAAGCCACAGCAAAAATGCTAAAATTAAAAAACGTATTGCACAATTAAAAAATGAACTCGTCCCTGTAAACCGTTGGTATTCTGATAACAGCAGTGTTGAGTACATGTCTGATATGCTTGACACATGGAAACAAAAAGGTCGTCATGCGCTTTGCCACCTCAACGAGCATGCTGCACAATTAAAGAAAAAGGCAAAAGAAAACCCTAAAACAACCATAGCATTGGCCGCAGGATTAGCTTTAGCTAGCTTCTTACTGGTACGTAAAAATTAAAAATACGACCAACAGTAAAACCTTTCAATGCCCACCTCAAAGTGGGCATTTTTCTACATACCGGAAAAAACGACGTACAGAACATCAGGATTATTTTTATGCAATTCGAATTTTAAGAATTTAAAAAGCTCAAGCATAAAAAACCAAAACAAATCTTCTAAGGTAAACGCCCACTTAGTATAAAAGGATATAGAAACCAAACTCAAAAAATCCAAGACCTTAATCTCCCAAAGCTCGTTGTGAAGTATCTACATAGGTGACCACAGACATACCAGGAATGAGTTTCTCAGCACCTAGCTGTCCAGGATCTAAAGCAATACGAACTGAAATACGTTGTGCAATTTTGATGAAATTACCGATTGCAGTATCCGTTTTTAACAATGAAAATTCTGAACCTGTCGCAGGTGCAAAACGAACCACACGCCCCGTTAATTTTTGATTGTTCAACGCATCAACAGAAAAAATAACAGGTTGCCCAACCTTCATTTGAGAAAGTTGTGTTTCTTTATAATTGGCAATAATCCAAATGTCATCAGAAATGACAGACACCAATTGCGTACCAGGCACAACATATTGCCCCACTCTCGCACCAATCAATCCAACATGTCCCGTTTTAGGGGATACAATCTTGGTGTGTTTCAGATTAAGTTTAGCCAATTCAACGCCAACTTTTGCTCCAGCAACCTCTGACTGTAAACTTTGCCGTTCAAGGTCCAATTGTTTTTGCAATTGGCGTTTTGTTTCAAGTGCTTCCAATAACTGCGAAAGAGGACGAGAAACTGAACTTGAAGTATCAACAAAGCTTAACTTTTTGTGTTCAGGAAGAATATTGGAGAATGCTTTTGACCGCGTCAATTCGGCTTCTGCTGTATTAATTTCTCCTTGTAAAAGCTGAGCCTGTAACCCAATGCTTGCAAGTTTTGCATTTTTTGAATCCAAAACAGCCTGCGCCCGTGCAAGCTGTTGGCGAAAGAGGGAATCATCAAGTTCAAATAACAGCATTCCCTGTTCAACACGTTGATAGTCTTGAACATAAATCCGCGAAACCACACCAGAGATCTGTGAACTCACCAAGGTAACATTGCCCTTAACGGAAGCATTATCGGTTATTTGAATTGTACTTACAAAAGGGGGAAGTTTCCAAGCCCATAAAATAAGCAAAACACCCATAACACCTGAGAAGAATGCAATAATTGTCGCTTTTGATCGTAATGCTTTTATCATTTTTTGCACTCCCCTTCATTAACATTGCTCTGCTTTTTGCAGGAAGCAAAAGAGCATGAATTAAAAAAAATTTTGGCAAGAAAAATAGCAAAGACAACTGTTGCAATATAAAAATAAAGCCGAAAAACATCATCGTAAGCAAAAATATTTGCCGTTAACTTAAAATCCTCAAGCAATCTAGAAACACCTTTTTCATCCCCCAAAGTATGGGGAACAAAAACACCATAAGAGGGCGAAAACAAAGTATTCATCTCACCTGAAATAAGGGGATCAGTACCAACAATATTTTGCGTTAAGGACTCAAAATTCTTATGGGCGAAAAAAAGCTGCAGACTACCAAAAAAAGCTGCTCCCATTAATCCCCCAGTGACTTGGGTGAGCAGAAAAACAGCAATAAAACTTAAAACATAACTTGGTCCTCGCTTATTGGCTATCACAAACCCCTTGGAAAGAGCAGGAGGTAAAAAAAGCGCATAACTAAAGCTGATCAATCCTTGACTCAACATCATATCTTTCGGAAGTGTATACTGGTTTACATGACTGTCTAAATAAGCTCCCAATGCCAAACAGCTTAAAGATAAAAGATAAAAATAATCCTCACGACCAGAGCGTAAAAAAAAGACACAAACACCACCCCCCAAAAGGGTACCAAATACAATCGCAAGATACATAGGCGCCATCTCACGATTTAACAAACCAAAAAGATTAAAAAACTCTGCGGCTAAAGTTGACCGCTCTAATAAAAAAACGTGAAAGACTAATAAAATAAGAACAGATTGTACCATTTCCTTACTGAAAAGCCAGCGTAAATCAATCAATGGTTTTTTTCTATTAAGCTCAATAATCGTCGCTATGACCAAAGAAAAAACAGCAAGCGCAAGTCCCCAACCAATCCACGGTGCTTCATACCACCAATATAACCGACCAACAGACATAATCACTGCATTGAGTCCAAGACCAAATGCAATCAAACCATAACTCAGCCAATCTAACTTCTGAATAACCTTGTTGCGTACAACAGGGGTAAGAGGAAGAGCATAGATACATCCCAAACTGATAAGAACCAAGCCCATTTCCAACGCTGAAAGACTAGAAAATCCACCGTTTTCTAATAAATCAGGTGAAATCAAACGTGAGAGCGGAACTGCTAAAGCCGCATTCATATAGTTCAAACTAAGAGCAATAGTAAACTTTTTTGCTGGTGCAAAAGCCTCCATCATATAAAGCAGTGCTAAGGACGCCAACGGTGCCGCAGCAATGCCAGCAAAAAAGCGAATAATCAGCGCAGAACGTAAATCCGTCACAAAAAGTTGTAAAACGCAAACCAAAACGAAACTAAGAATTGATAATTCAGCAAAAGCACGAAGCCCAAACTGATAGCGAATCTTGATCAACATAATCGCAACGCTGACATTTGGCGCCATATAGGCAGCAACCAACCATGTGGTTTCAATCAAGGTCGCGTGGAAGTCGCCAGTAAGATAAATAATATTAGACTGGACAATATTCGCCCCTAAGCCATAAGCCCATTGCAAAACAAAAGAGGCTAAAATATAAACAAAACACTTTGGTAAAGGCCCCGCGAAAACGACACCCGGATTGGGAAAAGGCTTTCTCATCCTTTTAGCAGACATAACAGTACTTTTTCTGCTGCTCACGTCACCTTTTCCTGCATAATTGGCTATTCCTCCATCAGTACACTACCAACAGTTGTAAGCTGATGAAAGAAGTCTTCTACTTTATGACTTGTCCCATCATTGGTATCATCTTCTAAAGTTGCTCGAACTTGCAAAATCTTCTGTTCCAAATCATCAAAAGAAAGATGTTCAACAGCAACAACGCGCTCTGCCAAAAGAGAACAACCCGAAGAGGTAATATCAGCAACACCTCCACAAACAGCAAACAATTTTTCACCCGAAGAGGTAAGAACGCGAACGCTTCCCAATACAATGCTTGCTAATAACGGAGCATGATTGGCCATAACTGTTAAAGCACCTGAAGCGGAAGGAAGAACAACGGACATCACTTGTTCTGAAAAAACAAGTTTCTCAGGCGACACAAGCTCAAACAAAAAACGCTCTACTCTATTGTTTTCCAAAGTGACCTCCATGAAGCGCCCCCAAAGAACCGCTTGTCTCTCTACAACAAGTATCCATTACAGATTTCTTCTTATGAAGAAGCTTCTGCAAGAAGACGCTTTCCTTTCTCAATGGCTTCATCGATCGAACCAACCATATAAAAAGCCGCTTCTGGAAGATCATCATAATCACCAGCGCAAAGACCTTTAAACCCTTTTATTGTGTCTTCTAAAGGCACGAGTTTTCCAGGCGAGCCAGTAAAGGCTTCAGCCACATGGAAAGGTTGCGAAAGGAAACGTTCAATTTTACGCGCCCGCCCTACCAACAATTTATCATCTTCAGAAAGTTCATCCATTCCAAGAATAGCAATAATATCTTGGAGTGATCTATACCGTTGCAAAATGGTTTGAACCTGATTTGCAACAGAATAATGCTCTTCACCTACAATCAGTGGATCTAACATACGTGAAAAAGAATCGAGCGGATCAACCGCTGGATAAATACCTTTTTCAGCAATTGAACGAGAAAGAACCGTTGTTGCATCCAAATGGGCAAAAGATGTTGCAGGTGCTGGGTCAGTCAAGTCATCAGCCGGCACATAAATAGCCTGCACAGAGGTAATAGACCCTGTTTTCGTACTGGTAATACGCTCTTGCAAAGCCCCCATATCTGTTGCCAAAGTTGGTTGATAGCCCACAGCAGAAGGGATACGTCCTAAAAGCGCTGACACTTCAGCACCAGCTTGCGTAAAACGGAAAATATTATCCACGAAGAAAAGAACATCTTGACCTTCATCACGGAAACTTTCCGCAATAGTCAATCCGGAAAGAGCCACACGAGCACGCGCTCCTGGTGGCTCATTCATTTGCCCATAAACGAGCGCACATTTTGATCCTTCCGCTGAACCATTATTCTCTTTTGGATTCACATTAACACGGCTTTCGATCATTTCATAATAGAGATCATTTCCTTCACGTGTACGTTCTCCCACACCAGCAAAAACCGAATATCCTCCATGGGCCTTCGCAATATTGTTGATGAGTTCCATAATGAGAACAGTTTTACCAACACCAGCACCACCAAACAAACCAACTTTACCACCTTTAGAATAAGGCGCTAACAAATCAACGACTTTAATACCAGTAACAAGAATTTCTGACGCCGTTGATTGTTCAACATACTGAGGGGCATCTTGGTGAATAGAGCGCGTTTTGGTCGTAGCGATGGGTCCAACATTGTCAACCGGTTCTCCAATCACATTCATAATACGACCAAGCGTTGCTTCTCCAACGGGCACACTGATTTGTGTCCCTGTATCAAAAACCTTTTGGCCACGTGCCAACCCATCTGTAGTATCCATGGCAATCGTACGCACAGTATTTTCACCCAAATGCTGAGCAACTTCTAAAACCAGTCTATTGCCTAGATTATCTGTTTCTAATGCATTAAGAATATTTGGCAATACACCCTCAAACTGTACATCAACAACAGCACCAATAACTTGTTTGATCACACCCACCGCCCCTTTTGCACGCGCATCTTTAGAAGACGACCGCACAGGACTAGAGGAATCCTTTATGCTAGCTTGAGATTTCGAGGTGGCTTTTTTCACGCTTGAACGAGCAGCCGTTTTCTTTTTCTCAACTTTTTCTGCTCCTTTGCTTGACGTCACTGCTTTTACCATCAATCCTTACCTTTTCAATTTAAAGCGCTTCAGCGCCCGCAATAATTTCGATCAATTCTGTCGTGATCTGTGCCTGACGTTGACGATTATAAGCCACCGTCAATTTATTAATCATTTCACCCGCATTGCGCGATGCATTGTCCATAGCAGTCATCTTCGCACCCATTTCACCGGCAACATTTTCAAGCAAAGCTCGAAAGATTTGCACAGAAAGATTGCGCGGCACCAGCACATCCAAAAGAGAAGCTGCATCAGGCTCATAATCATAAACAGTCGACTGTTGATCTCCGCTTTTATCTGTTTTTCCAACGACATCTCCTGCCCCAACAGCTCCTTTGAGAGAAAACATTGGAATTAAGCCAAAAGCCACTGGACGCTGATTAATCACTGAAACGAATTCAGAGTAAAACAGCGTACACACATCAAACACCCCTTTATCGAATAAATCAATGATCCGCTGGCTAATCATTGCCGCCTCTGCAAAACCAACCCGTTTTACAGAATGCAAATCAATGTGATCAATCATCAAAGCTTTATAATCGCGCGATAAAATATCCGCTCCCTTTTTACCCACAGTCAAAATTTTAACGATTTTACCAGCAGCAAGCAGTGCTTTAATCTGTTCGCGTGCACGACGCGCAATTTGCACATTAAAAGCACCACACAATCCACGTTCAGCCGTACAAACCACCAAAAGATGCACATCATCTCGCCCCGTACCGCGCATAAGAGGAGGAGCATCAATCCCATCAACATCAGTAGCAACATTGGCTAAAATAGCTGCCATCCGTTGCGCGTAAGGACGTCCAGACTCAGCCGCCTCTTGCGCACGGTGCAACCTTGCCGCCGCAACCATTTGCATGGCTTTGGTAATTTTCTGTGTTGCCTTAACCGAGGCGATACGGTCTCTAAGATCCTTCAATGACGCCATTTGAACATTCCATCAATTTATCACGAAAAAATTTTCGCGTAAGACTTAAGAACAGTAACCAACTTATCCTTAATCTCATCAGTTATCTGCTTTTGGTTAGCAATTGCCTGTAAAAGATCTTGATGGTCATTACGGAGAAGTGTTAAAAGTCCCTGCTCGAAACGACCGACATCAGAAACAGCCAATGCATCAAGATAACCATTCACACCAGCAAAGATAACAACAACCTGTTCTTCCGTTTTAAGTGGAGAAAATTGCGGCTGTTTCAAAAGCTCAGTCAAACGTGCACCACGGTTCAAAAGACGTTGGGTTGATGCATCCAAATCTGAACCAAACTGCGCAAAAGCTGCCATTTCTCGATATTGTGCCAACTCACCCTTGATCGAACCCGCAACTTGCTTCATTGCCTTAATTTGCGCAGCAGAACCAACACGTGACACAGAAAGACCAACATTTACAGCAGGACGAATTCCCTGATAAAACAAATTTGTTTCGAGAAAAATCTGCCCATCTGTGATAGAAATCACGTTTGTAGGAATATAAGCAGAAACGTCATTCGCCTGTGTCTCAATAACAGGCAAAGCGGTCAAAGACCCAGAACCATTTTCAGCATTTAACTTTGCAGCCCGCTCTAAAAGACGCGAGTGCAAATAAAACACATCACCAGGGTAAGCTTCACGACCGGGAGGGCGACGAAGCAAAAGAGACATTTGACGATACGCAACAGCCTGTTTTGAAAGATCATCATAACCAATCAAAGCATGTTGTCCATTATCACGGAAATATTCCCCCATTGCACAACCAGCAAGAGGTGCGATAAATTGCATAGGAGCAGGATCGGAAGCCGTAGCTGCTACGATAATCGAATATTCAAGAGCTCCACGCTCTTCTAAAACTTTAACGAACTGTGCAACTGTCGAACGTTTTTGACCAATAGCGACATAAATACAATACACTTTGTCTTGGTCTTTTCCAGCACCTTTTTCATGGAAAGGCTTTTGATTTAAAAATGTATCAAGCAAAATCGCTGTTTTTCCTGTTTGACGATCACCGATCACCAACTCACGCTGTCCACGTCCAATGGGAATGAGTGCATCAATGGCTTTCAATCCCGTCGACATTGGCTCATGCACTGACTGACGCGGAATAATCCCAGGAGCCTTGACATCAACACGACGACGCTCTGTTGCTTTAATGGGCCCCTTGCCATCTATAGGGTTTCCGAGTGCATCGACAACCCGTCCGAGCAAAGCTGGTCCAACAGGAACATCGACGATAGCACCTAACCGTTTAACAGTATCACCTTCACGAATATCACGATCTGATCCAAATATCACAACCCCGACATTATCGATTTCCAAATTCAAAGCCATACCATGCACGCCATTTGAAAAGGAAACCATTTCCCCCGCTTGGACATTATCCAAACCATAAACGCGGGCGATACCATCGCCTACAGAGAGAACCCAACCAATTTCTGAAACTTCAGCCTTTTGGTCAAAGTCCCTGATTTGTTCTTTTAGAATTTTTGAAATTTCAGACGGTCTAATATCCATCAGCTGACCTCTTTTTTCAATGCAAGCTTAAGCGAAGATAATTTCGTCACCAGCGACGTATCAATCTGAGATGACCCCACACGAACAATCAGTCCACCAAGAATTGTTGGATCAACACACATATGTAGCAAAACTTTTCCTCCAACGACACTTTCCAAAGCCTTACGCAACTCTTGTTCTTGTTGAGAACTCAACGGACAAGCAGAAACAATCTGCGCCGAAACTTGCCCACGAGAAAGAGAAACACGGCGCTGAAAAGCATGTAAAATGCCAGATAAGGCAGAAAGCCTACGGTTTAGCGCAATAACACGCAAAAAATTGCCAATAATCTGACCAGCACCTTCATCAACAAACTTGATGCGCTCACAAACAGACCGCATCACTTTAATCTGCTCTTTAGCTGAAAAAAATGGGCTCTCCACAAAGCGCTTTAAATCTTCATTTTGATCTAAGACAACCAAAAAAGATGCCACTGCCTTTTCAACATTCTCAACAGCCCCTGCTTCTTGAACAAAATCAAAAAGCGCTTGCGCATAGCGTTGATCTACCAATGGCAGCGGTAGAAGAGAAAATGAATCCGACACGAAATACCGCCTCTTTCCCTTGAGCGACTCTCTGATAGTTATCAGATGAAATGGATCAGACATTCCAAATTTTAAGAATCTCTTTCTTATTCTTAAAACCCAGAACAAAAAACTTTCCGGTTTCTAGCATAGACATAAACGACTCGCAACACCACAAATCGACGCTTTCTGAAAATTTTTAAATAAAATATTCAAAATAATTTTGAAAACGATTTTTCAGAGAACCATCCGTTTTTCTATATCTCTTTTTGGCACCCTCTGGTAGTTTTTTCAAGTCTCTTTTCTTATCTGTTCCACAAGAGAACTGAAACGAGAGGCAATATGATCTCCTTTAGTCTTAAAACAGGACATTTTTCCTAAAATGCTCTTCCACCCAAAGACACTCCCAGACTTAAAACAGAGAATGCACCGCTTTAAACTTATAAGCAAGCAATAAAAACGGACGTTTCCTTAAAAAATAAGCAACCAATCTTTTTGCTTAAAATTGGCTTTTTGCTTAAAGTTGCCCCTCTTTTAAGAGGGCATCACCAACAAGAGAATATTCCCACAGACTCTTTTTAAAAGCATCTTTTTGGCAAATGAACCCCCATATTATACCTCTTTGTCTTCAGAGAAAACTTTGCGGATCAATATCAATTTGGACCCGAACAGCAGCAGGCATTTTGGGTGCATTTGCAAGCATGGCACGAATAAACCCTTGCATATCAAAAGAACGTTGTCCTTGGAGCAAAAGCCGAAAACGATAACGCCCCCGCACAAGAGCCAGCGGCGCCTCTGCCGGTCCCATGACCGAGACATTTTTCTCCCTTGGTGCCGTTTGGCGTAATGCACGCGCATACTGTTCCGCAATTTGACGTTTTTCTGAAGACACAATCAAAGCAGCAAGCCGTCCATAAGGCGGCAAATGATGCTGCTGCCGCATGGCAATTTCGTGTGTATAAAAATCCTCACATTGTTGCGAAAGCAAAGCCTGTATCACTGGATGATCAGGTTGATAGGTTTGCAATAATCCTAAACTTTTCAATCCCATACGCCCTGCCCGCCCTGTCACTTGAGACAAAAGTTGAAAGGTGCGTTCAGCTGCACGTAAATCACCATTGGCAAGACCAAGATCAGCATCAATCACTCCAACCAAGGAAAGCCCAGGAAAATGGTGCCCCTTAGCGACGAGCTGCGTCCCAATAATAATGTCAACATCACCATTCGCAACAGCTTCTAATTCACGTCGTAACTGACCAATCCCACCTTTGAGATCGGTTGACAAAATCAACAACCGCGCCTGTGGAAAAAGCCCCCGTGTTTCTTCAGCAATTCTTTCCACACCCGGTCCACAAGCGACGAGATGATCTAAAGTGCCACATTCAGGGCACGCTTCTGGAAGCGGCTGATGATAACCACAATGATGGCATTTGAGCTGTCCTTGCGAGCGATGCTCCACCAGCCAACTTGAGCAGTCCGTACAATGAAAACGATGTCCACAAACGCGGCACAATGTTAAAGGGGCATAACCACGTCGATTGAGAAAAAGGAGTGCCTGTTCACCTTTCTCGAGAGTTTGTGTCAAAGCATGCTCAAGAGCAGAAGAAATAAAACGCCCCTTTTGCACACCGCCCTGACGCATATCAACCACCTGCAATTGCGGAAGTGCTGCTGCTTTAAAACGCGATGGCAAATTTACCCGCTGATAACGCCCTGCCAAGACATTTGCCTGACTTTCAATCGACGGTGTTGCTGAAGATAAAATAACAGGAAAATGCTCAAAAGAACCCCGTGCAACCGCCATATCACGTGCATGATAAAAAATGCGCTCCTCCTGTTTATAAGCACCATCATGTTCTTCATCGACAACGATTAAGCCAAGCTCTGGAAAGGGGAGAAAAAGCGCTGAACGTGCTCCCGCAACCACCTGCACCCGCCCTTCCGCAACTTGCCGCCACACACGCTCCCGACGACGCGGTGCTAAATCTGAATGCCATTCCGCTGCTGCTGCTCCAAAACGTGCATAAAAACGATCTAAGAATTGTTGTGTTAAAGCAATTTCCGGCAATAAAATCAAAACCTGCTTACCACAGGTCAGCGCTTGAGCAACCGCTTCAAAATACACTTCCGTCTTTCCTGATCCAGTGACACCATCAAGCAAAAAAACTTGAAACTGAGAAGACAAAACACCCTCTCGCAAAAGATGCGCTGCTTCATTCTGCGCCCCCTCCAATTGAGGACGACAAAAATCAGGATTAGGAATCCCCACAAGAGCAGGTGCTGGCACCATAACATCTTCAAAAACTCCCAATGCTTTCAACCCTTCAACAACGGAAACAGAAGTTCCTGCCGCATGTGCAAGACCAGAACGTGTCCAAATCGCACCATCGCGCACCAACTCCAAAACCCGCAATCGTGCTGGTGTGAGACGCTCCACTTCTCCTCCACAATACCGCAAACCCAGCATTGGTGCTTCAGGTTCTAAAGCAGCTGGTACACCCAAAACCAATCGTGCAACAAGACCAAAAGGCGCCATCGTATAGCGGCTCACAAAACGCAAAAACGTGATCATCTCAGCCTTTAGCGGCGGACAATCAAAAACATGCAGGAGAGAACGGAGTTTTTTACGCGCCACAGAAGCAGCCATTTGCCCATCTTGTGTTGTTTGCTCTCCAACATCCACCACAACACCACAAACTTGGCGCCCCATTACCGGAACACGAACAAAAGATCCAACCTCACACTCCATAGCAGACGGCATCTCATAACTATAAGCCTGAGCAACAGGCAGAGGTACCAAGACTGAAACAATCTTTCCCTCTCTCACATCCCCTTCTCTCGCGTTTTTTGTCACATATGACTTCATCTTTTGTCTCAAATTTTATACGAACCTCTTATACAAACAACATCTGGCTTATCTTTTAACATCTGTTGCTGAAGAATCCTTTGCGAGACTTACCATTCCAACCCTCCAACAACACCTTACCAATGCACCAACCATCACTAAACCACAAAAAAAGAGTCACGTCTCCCCCATAGCAGATGGATGAAAGCCAATAAGGATAAGCATACACAGCAAAAAGAAGCACCAAAAGAGCAACTATTCCTCCCTTACATGTTCCATCATTTTCTATAGTAACTTTACACGAGTCCTTTTATACAATCAGTGTGCACGCATTTAGTATTCGCACCGCTTGTTTTGTAATAGCATTGCAGAAAATCATTTGCCTGATTTATTATTCTCTCCTTATCGAAAACACCTTTTCCGCAATAAGCGTTTTCACACACCACTCCCCATAGGAAAACAAACAAAAAGCTCACATCACTCTTCATAAAAATGGAGTTTGATGCAAAAATAAGGATGCCTTAAATGCTCACAATATAAACACCCCCCTCCCAGATTGTGCTCTCTTGCCAAATTTATGTCGTGGCTTATCCTATAATAGAGTGTAATTCTCCCTCTTGCTTTTACCATAAACAATAGCGCATAACTAAAAATAGGATGAAACATCTGAGGTTTTGAATAAGGGTTTAAAGACAAGGAGATTTGGCATGAAGTTTTTTGTGGACAGCGCCAATATTGAAGAAATAAGAGAATTACAAAATCTAAGCCTCGTTGATGGTGTCACCACCAACCCCTCCCTTATTCTAAAATCAGGACGTAATATTCTTGAGGTGACAAAAGAAATCTGCACCCTCATCGATGGGCCTGTTTCTGCCGAAGTTACAGCAACTCAGTTTGAAAACATGATGAAAGAAGCGGCTGTTTTAGCAAAAATTGCCGATAATATTTGCATCAAGCTTCCCTTAACGCTCGATGGATTAAAAGCCTGTAAAGCTCTTACAGCACAAGGATTAAAAACAAATCTCACACTCTGTTTTTCTGCCAATCAAGCCTTACTTGCCGCCAAAGCAGGTGCAACATTTGTTTCACCTTTTATTGGCAGGCTCGATGATTGTGCAAGTGATGGTGTGGAATTACTTCACGAAATTCGCACAATTTATGATAACTACAACTTTGCAACACAAATTTTAGCCGCCTCAATCCGCACCGTTAATCATGTCAAAGAAGCAGCCCTAAGCGGTGCGGACGTTGCAACTGTTCCACCAGCAATCTTAAAAGCGCTGGTCAAACATCCCTTAACCGATAAAGGCTTGCAAATCTTCTCAAGTGATTGGCAAAAAACCGGACAAAATATCGCTTAATGATTTGAAAGATTTTTTGAAAGCAACAATAAAATCTGTTCAGCCAGCTCCTCAGCCACACGCTTTTGCGCATCTTCCTCAGCTTGCATCGTCGCATATTCTTGGCGAAGCCGTTCAAAAGATGCGCTCATACTTACTGTGCTTTCAGCAATAAGAACACCTTTCATATCTTGCAAAACATAGGAAACTTTACCCATCACAGTTCCAACCGAAGGTCTCCCCTCTCTCTTTCTCTCAAAATCCACCTCTATCTGTACAGATTCCCTTGTAAACGTGGATGTTTTCAATGCCAATTGATAAGCTGGAGTAGAAGGTTTGCGCCCGTTCCCATAAAGAAGAAACAACAAATGATTGCGTACCATTTGACCAAAACGATCTGAAGGTTCCGCAACGACAATGGAGGCTAGTTTTTCGGAAAGACTCAAAGATTTTGGTTTTGGAGACGAATCACCAAAAACAGAATCCACAGAACCTATTGTTATCGAATTCTGCGATACCTGCTGATAAAGCGGTTCAATTCTGCATCCACACAAAAGCGTGAGAAAACTCGCTAAGCCTACAAAAATAAATTTTCTAAACAACGACATTCACAATCCTTTTTGGAACAATAATCATTTTTTTCACCGATTTTCCAGCCAACTGCGCCTTTACAAAATCAAGAGCCAACACAGCTTCTTCAATCATTGCATCATCAGCGGTTGCAGCAACAGTCACCTCACCGCGCTTTCTACCATTAATCTGTACCGGTAAAGTGTAGCACTCTTCAACAGTTAACGCGGGGTCATAAACGGGCCAAGGAAGCTCAGAAACAAGAGATTTTTCCCCTAAAGCAGCATGGCATTCTTCCGCTAAATGAGGCATAATAGGTGCAATCATCGCAAGAAAAAAGTCCATAGCTTGGCGCAAAGACGCCTTCATCTCATCTTCAACATTCCCTACATTATTTAGTAAAGGCGCCATGATATTCAAGAATTCATAAAGGCGTGCAATTGCTCGATTAAAGGCAAATTTTTCCAAATCATCTTCCACCGCACAAAGTGTGCGATGAGCTGCTTTTGAAAGTTCCAAAGCTACACCCTGATGCCCAGCACAAGGCGCCACGTCCCTTAACACTGGAGCACCCAAAGCCACACAGCGCCAAACGCGCTGCACGAAGCGATGTGCTCCTTCAACACCAGATTCCGTCCAGATAACATCCCGATCAGGAGGAGAATCCGACAACACAAACCAGCGCACAGTATCCGCCCCATAGGATGCGATAATATCATCAGGATCAACAACATTCTTTTTGGATTTCGACATTTTTTCAATCGAACCAATCATGACTTCACTTTGATCAGTCAACTTGTAAGCCTGTCGTTTTCCATCCTTTTCAACAATTGAAATATCCGCTGGTGAAACCCACCCCTGTTCATCCCGATATGTTTCATGAACCACCATACCTTGGGTAAAAAGCCCCTTAAAAGGCTCATCAACAGTCACATGTCCGATCAGTTTCATGGCACGCATAAAAAAGCGTGCATAGAGAAGATGAAGAATGGCATGTTCAATTCCACCAATATATTGTTGCACAGGCAACCATTCACAGATCGCTTGTTTGTCGACAGGTTCTTGTGCAAAAGGTGCAGTAAAACGGGCATAATACCAAGAGGAGTCAACAAATGTATCCATGGTATCAGTTTCACGTTTAGCAGGCTGACCACAAACAGGACAAGCAACTTTTTTCCATGTTTCATGACGCTCAAGTGGATTGCCAGGTTGATCAAAAGTCACATCATCAGGCAACACAACCGGCAAATCGGCGCGCGGCACTGGAACCACTCCGCAAGAGGTACAATGGATCATTGGAATCGGACATCCCCAATAACGTTGCCGCGAAATCCCCCAATCGCGCAATCGAAATTGTACTGTTTTTTGCCCCTGAGGCTGCCCTCCAAGCATTTGCCCTTCAAGCCTTTTGGCTGCCACTTCAAAAGCTTGTTGTGGTGTCAAACCATCCAAAAAGCTGGAATTGATCATCACGCCATCACCAGTATAAGCCGTTTCAGAAATCACAAAATTTTCTCTCTCAACCCCTTTTGGTAAAACCACCGGCTGCACGCCAAGATCATATTTACGTGCAAAATCCAAATCCCTCTGATCATGCGCAGGACAACCAAAAACAGCCCCCGTTCCATAATCCATGAGCACAAAATTGGCGATATAAACGGGAATATGCACCGTTGAATCAAAAGGATGAACAGCCAAAAGCGGCGTACGAAATCCTTGTTTTTCAGCTGTTTCAAGCGCTACGGTTGTCGTCCCACCATACCGACACTCTTCGATAAAAGTGCTGAGCGCTTTGTCTTTTTGTGCAAGAGCTTGTGCAATGGGATGATCAAAAGACAATGCTAAAAAAGAAGCACCAAAAAGAGTATCAGGACGCGTTGAATAACAGACAACCTCATCAAACGCCTCACAAACCGCATCAGCCCCCTCTTCCGTCGTTAAAGCCCAACGAATCAGCAAACCTTGTGACTTCCCAATCCAATTCTTTTGCATCGTGCGGACTTTTTCCGGCCACTGCTCCAGCTCTTCCAGCCCTGCCAACAGATCTTCACTAAAATCACTAATTTTAAAAAACCACTGCGTCAATTCACGCTGTTCTACCAACGCACCAGAACGCCATCCCCGCCCATCAACAACCTGCTCATTTGCCAAAACGGTGTGGTCAACAGGATCCCAATTCACCTTAGCCACTTTACGCGTAACCAAGCCCTTCTGATAGAAATCAAGAAACAACATTTGTTGACGATGGTAATAATCCACATCACAAGTCGCAAATTCACGCGCCCAATCTAGAGAGAGCCCTAATTGCTTTAATTGCCCGCGCATCACAGCAATATTCTGATAAGTCCACGTTTTGGGGTGCACTTTATTTTGCATAGCAGCATTTTCCGCCGGCATCCCAAAAGCATCCCACCCCATAGGATGCAACACATTAAACCCCTTAGCACGTTTATAGCGGGCAACGACATCTCCCATGGCATAATTGCGCACATGCCCCATGTGAATGCGCCCAGAAGGGTAAGGAAACATTTCTAAAACATAGTATTTTTCACGGCAATCTTCTTGAACGGTCTGAAAAAGTTTCTTTTCATCCCAAATTTCTTGCCATTTTTTCTCGCGGGCACGTGGATTATAGCGTTCACCTAAATTATAACGTTCAATCGTCATTTCTATGATACTCTTTATAAAATTGAACTAAAAACTTGTTTTATGCTTGACCACGAATTAACTCCATCGTCAATATTTTCAATAAATATTTTACGAAGTATTTTACAAAACTCTGACAAACAATTGCCCAATAGCTGAATAAAAATAGAAAGTACAAAAAGATGAATACAGTCAATACCTCGCCTGATGTCCCTTCCCCTCATACCCCTTGTGTTGAAGCATATTGCGTCGAAGCGTGGAAAAACCTTCAAAAAGACATTGCTGAAACATGTCAAAACTACAATCGCCCCTTGAGAGAGGTCGAACTTATCGCTGTTTCAAAAACGGTCTCTACAGATAACATACGCCCCCTTTTACAAGCTGGACAACGTCTTTTCGCAGAAAACCGT
This sequence comes from Bartonella heixiaziensis, assembly GCF_046245125.2. Taxonomy (GTDB): domain Bacteria; phylum Pseudomonadota; class Alphaproteobacteria; order Rhizobiales; family Rhizobiaceae; genus Bartonella; species Bartonella heixiaziensis. Next base: position 1,811,225 of record NZ_CP176404.1, read on the forward strand.
GTGCAAGAAGCTGCTGAGAAATGGCCTAATCTACGTCAGCAATTTGCAGCCATTGAACTTCACCTCATCGGTCCTCTACAATCGAATAAAACAGCAGAAGCAGTGAAACTTTTTGATGTCATCCAAACCATTGACCGCGAAAAAATAGCCAAAAGTTTGGCAGAAGAAATGCAAAAACAAAAAAAACATCTCCCCTGCTATATTCAAGTCAACATTGGGCTAGAACCGCAAAAAAGTGGTATCGCACCACAAGAAGTGATCCCTTTTGTCGACCAGTGCAAAAATCACTATGGACTTGATATCATCGGTCTTATGGCAATTCCCCCCGTACAAGAGAATCCCGGTCCCTATTTCGCACTGTTAGCAAAACTAGCAAAAAAAGCGGGCCTTCCAAAACTTTCAATGGGCATGTCTAATGACTTTAAAACAGCTCTTCAATTTGGCTCTAATGTCCTTCGCATTGGCTCCGCTTTATTCGGAACGCGCCCTGTCTGAACACGACTTCACCAAAAGTGCCACAAAAAAGAACCCATTTATAAAGGCAAAATGATAAGAACAATAAAGATGCGTTACACACGCGCGCAAAAATCCGCATAATTGTAGTAAGAGTTCCCGTTTAAAAAACATGAATTGTATCAACCTCTCCAATCCACATAAACAGTTCCCCACACACTTACCAAATGAGCAAAGTAGGCAAAGAGAGGCTTAAAACATGGATATCAATACAGCACCCAAATTCTTGTGTAAATCGATGAACCAAATAAACCCCTAAAATGCCTATGAAAGCAAGTACCAAGAGCCGCACTAAACAGCATGGATAGCAATCATAAGGACCAAGCCGTAACATAAAGGCTGGAAAGGTAAAATATGGTCAACAATCGCCTAAAAAACAAAAAGATCACCCACTGCGTGTGTGCAAACAAAGACAACAAAACTGAATTCAACGATAGTATGAATATATTTCTTTGTAATCTTTCTGAAATAAGAAAAAATACCATTTTTTCAGCATTGCCTATTTGATTTTATTAATTTTATTAAAAGAAAATTATAATCAATGTCATATTTATAGTATTATAAACAAAAAATATCATTTATTAAATTTACAATTTTCTTATTAAGAAATAAATATAACGTATTTTTTATTTATACATATTTTTATTACTATTTTTTAAAATTAAGTTTTACATATCAAAATAATTAAGTCCGTAGGATTGATATGTTCGATTCATTCAATACATTCGGTCATGTAGCTACAAGTAATTCTTTTTGTGATTCACACAACTCAAGACCTTTTTATGGAAATACATATAACGTTAATGATTTTACTTCTCACATGAATGCACAAGGCTTCCAAATAGGAGGCCCAACAGGTGTTATTTGGAGCTTTGCACAGAAAGCTAATAAGCGTTGGTTCTAATTTATAGAGAATAGCCTTCAGATATCTCTGAAATTAGTAATTTTAAAACATATATCAAACTTAAATGTCTATATTTATGGATAATAATAGTTTTCAGGGATATCTATTATAGATAACATATTATAATAAGGATTTTGTTATAATGAATACTCGTTATGAAATTGCACAATTTTTTCGATCTCATTATATTTATCCATATATACTTTAATTGTATTAAGAAATTAATATTAACATTTATATTTTTATAGTTAGATTATTATTTAAATATATTTCTGTATATCAACTTTTTATATAATATTTTATAATTTATATTTATAAATAAATACATTAAATAATTGAAAATTATTATACGCATTAATTATATTAATTACTTTTTTAGAAAAACTTTAGTTATAGTTAGAAATTAGCTATCATATTAAATTTATTGGCTAAGAATTCTATGTTTTATTTCCGATATTTCGTATAAATATTTTAGTTTATCTTAATATAATATTTTAAAAACAATCAAATTGATAAATTAATCAGTACACCCTACCACTGCTTTAAAAGGTGATGTTTTTAGGGCATGCATAATTGGATGGTGCGCTTGTTTTCTTCCTTTCTCTAAAAAACAAGCAAGAAATTCATTTTAGCTTTTCAATTTATTCTTAGCTTATATGGATCTTTAAGAAATATCTCTCCTTGCTCCCAATCACATCTCCTAGCATCATCTCTCAGCATATTCAGTGAATAGTATAACGCAAAACACTAAGTGCTAGTATTTTTTACATTTATGGAAGTAATAAACCTGTACCATCGCAATATTTGCCCTTCGAAAATGACTTTACAAAGGTTTCGATAACCTACGAAACGCCCTCATCCCATCTACTTTTAACTTTTATATGAAGTTGTTTTTAAAATTTAATTTCTTTATCGGCTTATAAAAAGCTTTCTACAACAATAAGTTCTGTTTATATTTTTATACAATTTACATATCTTTATGATGATATACTTTATCGCACTTGCCCCCCCCCTAAAACAGCATAAAAAAGCTCTCTTAAAATATAAACGTAAAGACAAACGCAGCTAAAATTAAAAATTGACTATGCAAATCTTTGTAAATTAGTCTAATCTCAAGAGGCTTTTTCTTGAATAAAAAGCTTATTGGGAAAGTTCTGCTAAAAAACACAAAAGTATAGCGGCTTATTTTTCCAAATAAATAAGAGAGGGAACCTATGTCTGAAAAAATTTATCTAATACCAGCTGATATCAAAAAAAATGCATTGATCAATGAAGAGACTTATCAACAATGGTATCAAGAAAGCATCAATGACCCAGAAACCTTCTGGGCAAAACATGGCCAATGCATTGAATGGTTTAAACCTTACACAAAAGTAAAAAACACTTCATTTAATGGTGATGTATCGATACAGTGGTACGAAGATGGAATAACAAATGTTGCCTATAACTGCATTGATCGCCATTTAAAAAACCATGGTGATGACATCGCGCTGATTTGGGAAGGAGATAACCCTTATCATGATAAAAAAATAACCTATAACGCGCTTTATCAACATGTCTGTCGTTTTGCTAATATTTTAAAAAGCCACGGTGTCAAAAAAGGGGATAGAGTCACCATTTACTTACCGATGATTCTCGAAGCCGCTTATGCTATGCTCGCTTGCGCCCGCATTGGCGCTATTCATTCCGTTATTTTTGCTGGTTTTTCTGCTGAAGCAATAGCAGGACGTCTCGTTGATTGTGAATCGACCTTCATCATTACCGCTGATCAAGGCTTGCGTGGAGGAAAACAGATTAACTTAAAAGACAATATTGATCATGCTATTGACATAGCAGCACGCCAGAATGTGCATGTGGATCAAGTCATGGTCATACGGCGCACCAGTAAACCAATTCATTGGGTAGAGGGGCGTGATTTTTGGTACCATGAAGAAGTACCACACGCCAAAACAGATTGCCCCGCAGAACAAATGAACGCTGAAGATCCCCTGTTTATTCTTTACACCTCAGGCTCTACAGGCAAACCAAAAGGTGTTTTGCATACAACAGGTGGATATCTTGTTTATGTAGCAATGACACATCAATATGTTTTTGATTATCGTCCTGGAGAAATTTACTGGAGTACTGCTGATATTGGCTGGATTACCGGCCATTCTTACTTGATTTATGGTCCTCTCTGCAACGGTGCTACCACTTTAATGTTTGAAGGAACACCAACCTTTCCGGACAAAGGCAGACTTTGGGAAATTGTCGATAAACATCAAGTGAATACACTCTATACCGCACCAACAGCTATTCGCGCGTTAATGGGTGCAGGAGATTCCTTTGTCGAACACTCGGCAAGAACATCGTTGCGTCTTTTAGGCACGGTAGGCGAACCGATTAATCCAGAAGCATGGGAATGGTTTTATCATATGGTTGGAAATGATCACTGTCCTATTCTCGATACATGGTGGCAAACAGAAACAGGAGGGCATATGATCACGCCCTTGCCTGGTGCAACAAACTTAAAAGCAGGATCAGCCACCCGTCCATTCTTTGGTGTACAACCTCAAATCGTAGATAGCCAAGGCAATATTTTAGAAGGGGAAGCAGAAGGCAATCTTTGCATTATTGACTCATGGCCAGGTCAAATGCGTACTCTCTACAATGACCATGAGCGCTTTATCCAAACCTATTTTTCTACATATGAGGGAAAATATTTTACAGGCGATGGCTGTAAACGCGACACCGATGGCTATTATTGGATTACAGGACGAGTTGATGACATTCTCAATGTCTCTGGACACAGATTAGGAACAGCTGAAATTGAATCAGCGCTTGTTTCTCATCCTGCTGTTTCAGAAGCAGCAATTGTCGGATATCCTCATCCTATTAAAGGACAAGGAATTTATAGTTTTGTCACCTTAATGGAAGGAACACCCGCTAGTGAAGAGTTACATAAAAACCTTATTCAGCATGTCAGAAAGGAAATTGGCTCCATAGCCATATTGGATAAAGTTCAGTTTGCCCCTCAGCTACCAAAAACACGGTCGGGAAAAATTATGAGACGTATTTTGCGAAAAATCGCTGAAAACAATTTTGATAACCTAGGAGATATTTCAACCCTTGCCGAACCGCAAGTCGTTGACGATCTTATTGCCAACCGCCAAAATAGAGAAGCCTCTGCTTAATGGCAAAACACCATCGATGGCTTTAGCGTTGCTGCTAGAACTATCTCTGCACACTAAAGTCACCGATGAAAATAAAAAAGAAAACATCGCATGGAGCTACCCAATCTCTCTAAAAAGAGATTGTTTTTCTCAATAACAAGTCAGAAACGGTTCAACAAAAACACTCATAATTATAGCATTTAAATTTCTAACAAGAACTTGAAGCAATAAAAGCAAAGACTCCTTGGCTAACCACTAAAAGAGAGCAACAACCGCTGTACAAAAAACAAGGACAGTTGCTCTTATGTTTACGCTAGAATCACCTTGAAATTCCTGCTAAAATCACGAATAAAAGTCAAAAGGAAAATAGAATAGTTGATAATATTCTCACAGAGAATATTTCTCAATAACAAACAAGAAGTGTTTTATAACTGTAGAGCATAAATCCAATCAAGAGCCCAAAACAATGAGAACAAAGGTCCTTACAATAACGAAAAATAAAAGCAGAAGTGGTAACAAAAAGTGATTCATTTTGAAAATGTCGGTTTGCGCTACGGAATGGGCCCTGAAGTTCTCCGTGATATCAGCTTTCATATTCCTCCCGGATCATTTCAGTTTCTAACCGGCGCTTCTGGAGCAGGGAAGACATCGTTGATGCGTCTTATGTTTTTGGCACTTAAACCCACCCGTGGTCATATTGATCTCTTCGGAACAGATACCGCATTGCTCAAACGACAAGAGCTCCCCGCACTACGACAACGCATTGGGGTTGTCTTTCAAGATTTTCGTCTCCTTGATCACATGACCACCTATGAAAATGTCTCTTTACCTTTACGCATTAAGGGACAAGAAGAAGCAACTTATCGCAGTGAAGTAGAAGATCTTCTCTGTTGGGTCGGCCTTGGCAATCATATTCATGTTTTACCACCAGTTCTTTCCGGTGGAGAAAAACAACGAGTAGCAATTGCACGCGCACTTATTGATCAACCTGAAATCCTTCTGGCTGATGAACCAACAGGAAATGTTGATCCACCTTTGGCCAAACGTTTGCTCCGCTTGTTTATTGAATTAAATCGTTTTGGAACAGCGGTCGTCATCGCCACCCATGATATCGCATTGATGGAACAAGTCGCAGCACGGCGTATGCTTCTTCATAATGGACGGATGACAATTCATGAATAAGTCTTTCCCAATCTTTACAAGCGATAAAAAACACGCAACTGCTATCATTCCCAGCGGCAACATTTCTGGACAAGCACTCGTTGCAGTGATTGCTATTATGACATTTCTCTCAAGCCTCACATTGATCGGTGTTGATTTCATGCAACGCGCTTCTAAGAGTTGGAGCAATCAAATTAGCTATGAAGCAACAATTCAAATACGTCCCATTGAAAATATCAACATCGAAACAGCTCTTCATGATGCAGTTAATTTGGTTAAGACATTTCATGGTGTAGAAGACGCAAAAATTGTTGATCAACAAGCCACTGAAAAATTACTCGAACCATGGCTTGGAACAGGTTTAAGCTTAAATGAATTGCCTCTTCCCCGCCTTATCATTGTCACATTGAAAGAGAATGAAGAGATTAACTTTCGTGCCATCAATCACGCCATCAAAACCCAAATTCCAGGAGGCCAATTTGATGATCACCGTGTTTGGGTAAGCCGTTTTGCAAAAATGGCACACACAACTGTTTTTATTGGTTTTTCAATTTTAATACTGGTTCTAAGCTCACTGATACTCACGGTTATCTTTGCCACACGCAATGCACTGGCAGAGAATGCGCACATTATCAATGTCCTCTACTTCCTAGGCACTGAAACTCTTTTCATTGCGCGCCAATTTGATTGGCATTTTTTTAAAACCGCACTCCGCGGTGCATTATACGGTGGTGCCGCAAGCGCATTGCTGTTTGCTGCTTTCTCTGTCTGGACAAATTATAATATAGGGACAGTGGAAGCCAACCAAGTAACTGCTTTGTTTGGACATTTTTCCATAAGCTCCATTCCTTATGGAAAAATCATTGGCCTTATTCTGTTTGTTTCTTTTCTGACCATGCTGACAAACCGAATGACTATTCTGGCACAACTTAAAAAAATTGATCAATGTGAAAACGGCTTATTTTAATTTTATGACCCATAATTCATATAATTTCAAATCATTAACACAAAACAATCTAGGGCATTCCCTAAAAAAGCGCACGAGTCTATGGCATCCTTGCTGCTGCTTGTTTCGCTATTTGCCCCCGACAGCACTTTCTCTTTTAATAATTGTTCTCTTTTTTTGCGCTGGTTTTGTCATTTTTTCTGAAAAAACTGAGCGGCTTCAACCACCAAATCCTTTACCGAAAGCAGATGCAATCATCGTTTTTACAGGGGGAGAAAACCGGATAGAAACAGGACTGGATCTCTTACGGCAAGGGTTTGGTTCGCAACTGTTAATCAGTGGAGTACACACAACAACCAATCTTCAGAGACTGAAGCATAGTAAGCATATTACCCCACAGCTTTTTACCTGTTGCGTTGACATTGGACATGAGGCGATTAACACAAAAGGAAATGCTGAAGAAAGCGCAACTTGGATCAAAAAACATCACTACCAAACAGTTTATATCGTCACTCATGATTACCACATATGGCGCTCTTTGCGTGAAATTAAATACCTCATGCCTGAAATAAATTTCATTGCTTATCCCGTTAAAAAAAACGACCTTGAAAGCACAATACAACAGATCAATCAAATACGCATTCTTGTATTCGAATATATCAAAACAATCGAAGCATACATAAGAACCGTATTTTAACCTTTTCCTTCCTAATTTTCTGAAATTTCCCCCAAGCAACACTGTCGCTCTTTGCCAAGCCAAATGTTATAACAAGTACTCGAAAAAATTCATAAAAGGCATCTTTACACCTTTCTTCAGTATCCAAACGCAACCCTGCTTATAACGTACAAGCGAATAATTTTGATTACTAAGAGGTATTGACTTCCTCCCCACCCTAAAAAATAAAGCTTCTCAACCTCCTCCGGTTTTTTAAAAAATCCCTGCCGTAAATATTCACCACCCCCACTAAAAACACCTCACGTAGAAAGCTTTCCATAAGCTCTATCACAAGCCTTATATAGACAGTGTTTTATCACCACACCCCAAAAGACGCTGTTTTACGACACAATGGATAGCTTAACATTTTCAGTATCTCTCACTTCCAATTTTGGCAGACTGCGAACAATTTTCATTGTTTCCAAGCTTACCGTAATAACCCGCTGAAACAATTCCAGAGGATAGGCCGGATTACCCACCGTTTCAACAGCATAGCGATTAGCATCATTCACAATCCCACTCGCTTTATCCGTTTTGACAATCTGGCGCTCCATAACCCATTCAAGAGCAGACCGGCCATTGACCACATACTCATAAGCTTCAAGAGGAATATTCTGCATCGTAATATTTGCGTTATAAACCACTGTGCTCTTGTCAATAGCGCCACGCTTACCAGCAAATTTCATTGCTTCAACACGGTAGAAACTCTTCTCATCAGAAATCATCCAAGTTCTTGGATCACCCTGTTTATAGGTAACAGGATAGGGCTCAACCTCTTCATAATTCATATGCAAATCACCAAGCTTTCGCCCCGCTGTTACAAAAGCCCAAAAATCCTCTACCTTTTTAACTGTTGGGATACGTGGCAATTCTTTAGACAAATTATGCGCATAACGAGCACGGTAATCTTCAGAATGCAAAATCCCATAAACATAATAAAACAAATCATCCTTTGTTATCATTTCACTAGGATATGCTGCCTTAAAATATACCAACCCTTCATCCGTAAGTGCATCACGCCGCTGAAAACCAGTTTCTTTTCTTTCCTCTGCAAAATTTGCAAACAAATGAACCTGATCTTCTTCTTTAGACTTAGTATCTTCATAAACATACCGTGGAAAACATTGACTACCGCCATCCATCATATTTAAATCCGGTAAATCTTTAGTCATCAGAACAGAAAAGCCACTGCTTGCTCCAATTCCTGTAACTTGTATTACCCTATTTTTAACCGCTTGCTTCATAGGAAATATGCGCGGCATTTGAAAAACTCTATGGTTAAAAATACGATTATAATAAAGCCATTGCTGTGTAAAAGGACGATAAAGACTTTGCACTAAGCAATCACTTTCAAATTCGGAAAACTTGCCTCTTACCAATTCTTCTTTAAGGCCACTACTCCAGCTAATCTTTCTAGCATCTGTATTGACAAAATCATTTACAACATTTGCACGCACTTTGCGGTCAGCATGTGCATAAGCATTATTAAAACGTTCCACTTCATTGTTATAAAAAGTTATCGTGTTACGCATATTATCCGCTAGATATTCACGGCTTGAATTATATGCCCATGCATCACGATTAGTTGAAATACCGCAAGAAAACGTTTCAAATAGCTTTTTATCACTGCCCTTCTTATCACCTAAGACTAAAAAATTTTTAAAATCACTGTTGCGTTGATCCAGCCAATCGCCATGCTCATCTGGCGTAATCATCTGCCAGCCTTGTTCACGCTTGATTCCACAAATACTACCAAAATGCTGAAGTTCACGTAGCTTCTCTTTTGTCGTGAGATAATCTCCAATATCGTGAAAATATATTTTCCCACGCTGTTGAGATTCCGGATTTTTTACGAGAATAGAGATAGCAATGGGAGCTCGAGATCCAGAGCCAAAAATTTTTCCCCCTTCTTTTCGAGAAAGTTCTCCAGAAGTTCGTTGATTCCCCCGCAAATGGAAAATATAAAGGCTGTTAAACTCTTCAACTAAATATTTTCGTAAACCATCCGTAGAATTACTACTGATAAAACCTGCATTTGTCACAAAACCAATAACACCACAGTCTTTTATGCGGTCACTTGCCCACCGAATAGCACGAATATAGCTGTCATAAACTCTATTAACATTGCTCGCTTTAGATTGAGCAGCATAAGTTTCACGAATGCGACGGTCCAATTTAGGATAGCCAATATTTTTCGCATTGTCGTTTTCGCTTTTTTGCCCTACCGAATAAGGGGGATTGCCAACAATAACACGAATATCCAGTTCCTTCTGGAGTGATCGACGTGTGCTGTTATCCACCAGCAAATCACTGATCAGGTCCTTTTCTTGCTCATAAAGCTGGAATGTATCAGTTAAACAAATTCCCTCAAAGGGAACATAATCTCCCCCCATCAAACCATGATAGGTCGTTTCAATATTAATGGCTGCAATATAATAGGCTAAAAGCACAATCTCATTGGCATGAATTTCATGACAAAATTTGTGTTTCATCTCCTCTGACTTTATCAAACCCGATTGTAAAAGCCGCGTGATAAAAGTTCCCGTTCCAGTAAAGGGATCCATGATGTGCACACCCGATGAGCCAAGCGTTTGCCCAAATTCTTGCTCTAAGACATCATTGACAGAGTGCAAAATAAAATCCACAACCTCAACGGGGGTATAAACAATGCCTAGTTTTTCTACAGTACGTGGAAAAGCATAACGAAAAAACTTATCATAAAGCTCTACAATCAACTTCTGTTTTGCTTTTGGATCCGTAATGCCACTGGCGCGTAATTTTACACTTGCATAAAATCTCTCAAGATCTTTAGATTCCTTATCAAGGTTTGCCTCATCAAGCACATCAAGCATACGCTGCATAGCACGCGAGACAGGATTCTCACGTGTGAACTGATACCCTTCAAACAACACCTGAAAGACAGGACGCGTGATAATATGCTGTGCCAACATCTCAATCGCATCAGCTTCTGTAACAGCATCATTTAAATCATCACGCAGTTCTGCCACAAACCTGTCAAAGGCTTGACGCGCCTCAGTATCTGGCTCTGCCAGAATACCTGTTAAACGCGTGATATGATTCTTAGCAATTTCAGCAATGTTGCTCGCCCAATCTTCCCAATAATCACGTGTCCCACATTTCTTGACGATCTTTGCCAAAATCGCACGAGAAATTTCATCCACCGGGAAAGAAAGCTCCTTGTTTACATGATCTGTACGAGTTAAATCATATTCCGGTGTTCCAATTCCCGCTCGTGCCGGTTGTGTGCGTAGTGGAAGATTGTCTACAACAGCTGTAACAGCCTGTAACTCAGTGCTCTGCGTGATACCAATAATCTCAATCACATTGCTAATATCTTGGCTCAACGATGCCTTATTAATCGTCGCATCAAAACGATCATCATGCGCACGCAAAGCATTTAAAATTTGCCAAACAACCCGATATTTATCATTGTTGTTCAAAGCCTGTTCCACTGGAATCCCAGAGGGAATACCAATTGGCAAAATGACATACCCCATCTTTTTGCCCTCAGACCGACGCATCACCCGCCCAACGGATTGCACAACATCAATCTGGCTCTTGCGTGGATTTAAAAACATGATCGCATCAAGAGCCGGAACATCCACCCCCTCAGACAAACACCGTGCATTGGTCAAAATACGACAAACATCCTCACCACTATCAGCTTTCAGCCAATCAAGTAATGCACCACGATCCTTCGCATTGAAAGTGCCATCAACATGCTCAATTTCACACTTCAGAAAGTGCTCATTTTCCGTATCCTCTTTCGTATAATCAAGATATTCTCTAACAACCGCAGAAAATTCACCACACACCAGTTTAGAACTTTCAATAGTCTTGCAAAACGCCAAAGCACGACGCATGGGGTGTGGATCCGCACCAACATCAGCCTTCAGATCTTGTTTTGTCAGCGCCTTATAACAGCCAATAATCTTCGTTGCATCATCAAGAACAAGTGAAGACTGGTCATCACTAAGACGCTTCTGAACAGCGGAACTGACCAATTTTTCGTCCATTGCTAAGACAATAACCTTATAATCCGTTAAAAGATCATTTTGTACTGCCCAAGAAAACCCCCGATAAAAAAGTGTTTTACCAAAAAGCTTTTCATCATCCATCGAAGCAAGAACAACATTGGCTTCATTCGCGCGACTTTTTGCGTTATCACCAAAAATACGTGGTGTCGCTGTCATATAAAGGCGCTTCTTGGCACGAATAACATCATTAGAATGCACCTTAACAAAATTGGATTCATCCTCTCCAACCAGCGTTGCCCCTGTTGTACGGTGCGCTTCATCACAAATGATAAGATCAAATGTTGGCAAACCATACTTTTTCTGAGCATCCGCAACCACCTGAATGGATTGATAGGTTGCAAACACAACGGTCATCCTATCTGCAACATTCTTACCCGCCTGTTCTGCAAGTTTAGCAGCATCTGTTGTCGCCGGAAAAGCAAGATCAAACACATCAATTTCAGCAACATCATCACTATTTTTACGACGCTTTCCCACTTGTGTATCTGAACAGACAGCAAAGGATCTCAATCCGATTTCTGCATCCGTTGTCCATTCACGGACCGTCTGTGACATCAGTGCCAAGGAAGGAACAAGAAACAGAACAAACTTGCCTTCACCCGCTAAATCCTCAGCAATTTTAAGACTGGTAAATGTCTTACCAGTACCACAAGCCATAATAAGCTTACCCCGATCTGCTTGAGCAAGCCCAGCACGCACATCACGCAATGCTTCCAATTGATGTGGACGGATTTTCTTTTTATCCTCCAACACAATTTTGCCCTGAGCTGCAAAAGTTTCCCAACGGATCGGACTTTGTTGTATATTGGAAAGATTAATCCGTATAACAGGAATATCCTGCCCCCGTATCATTGTTTCAGCGTTATCACTCCAAGCACTTTCAGTGCTATCTATAATAACACGCCGCTTAAATGGAGCTTTCCCTGATGCCAAAATAAAACTATCAATATCTGCTTTTCTAATCCGATATGCTGCATCATAAAATTTACATTGGATTGCCGCAAAACCCTCTTCATTACGAATCTTTGCCACAAGATCGATGCCAGTATCATGACCATTTCAATCATTTTCACGAGCCCAATCTCTAAAGGTTTGAACCTTTTCATAACACCCAAACTGAAGAGGATCATGTGTCAGATAAGCAAGAGCAAAACGCTCAAAATACGTACCTTTGTCCCGTTCGGTACGCGCTTCGTCACGATATGTCTGTAAAAGCGATTGCAGCGTCATGCTTCCACCCCATTAAAAACATCTCTAACTATCGAGTCTAGACAAATTGGTCAATGCCTATTGTCCCACTCAAAAGACTTTAGATAACTCGATTTACTGAATGAACTGACTATTTATAATGGTATACGTACTAAGTAAAATAAATTGATAAAGTTTTACTTATCAGCAAAAGAGTGGAATCTGCTTCCTCCTCATCTCTGATAAATATCATGTAATCACTTACAAGAATGTAGAGATTTTCTTTATTATTTTGGTGAGCTTTTTTGATATTTATCTATTGAAAATAGTTTAAGCGCATATTCAGGAGGTGCTAAACGCAATTAAAGTATATCATAAAACCAATAACCAGCTATACCAATACACATAATAATGAATACAGCAATTAACATTCCCAGCAACATGAGCCCATAAGTGTATTCATCTCGTTCTCCCTACAAAACTGGAGCTTCGTAAAAACCTATATCTCCGTCGCATAAAGCCATAAAGAATCTTAAAACCAAACGTTACCAATACCAACGCCCCTCTCTTTGCCATACAATTTGTGAGCAAAAAACAGGGCCACGAATAAACAAAAGGAAAAGAAAAACTATAGAGACCAACCCGCCTCGTATACCCGTTCGTTTTTTTTAGATATAAGCTGTTTTTCGTTTAAATTTTCTTCTTTTTTATCTTGTTTGTTAACAGATATACACTCCATTTCCCCTCTTACTTTTAGGTTAAAATCCTAAAGTTATCGCGCCTTATATTTTTATAGCTATATAAAATACAAGGGAAATTTATTCATGATACGTTGTGCCGTAAAACTTCATCCTTTAATGTTATATAAAGCATGCTCCACTTATCGAATAAAACATTTTCTAAAATAGAACAGTGAATAATGCTAAATTTTTCCCATCCATGTTTCGCTTCATAAATGCTTCTTTTAAGTGGAAAACATCACAACAAACATGCCCCAATTGATAAAGCTTAATCGCGTGAAAGAGCGACAACAGGGTCAAGCCGTGAAGCTTGCCGCGCTGGAGAAAAACCAAAACAGATTCCAATGAGGGTCGAAAAAGTAAGGGATAGGATGATCGAATCAATCGTATAAACCAAGTGGATAGGCGCCTTAAACAGAAGAAATAAACCACCGATAGAAAGCCCAAACAGAATCCCCAAACCACCACCAATGACACAAACCAACACCGCTTCAATGAGAAACTGCTGCAAAATATCACTTTGGCGTGCACCAACTGCCATACGCACACCAATTTCATTGATCCGCTCAGAAACAGTGACCAGCATAATATTCATCACCCCAATACCACCTACAATCAGGGAAATCGCTGCAATTGAAGAAATTAAAAGTGTTAAGATATGTGTACTTTCCATGATACGTTCACGAAAGAATTCTGAATTTCTAATGAAAAAATCTTCTCCACCATGCCGCATAATGAGAAAACGTTTCACCATGTTTTCCGCTAAATGTGAATCGACATCATCAGCAATCCTAACGGTAATCGCACGAACTTCTGTTGTGCCAAGAAAACGCGTTTGCACTGTTGTATAGGGCAAATAAAGCTGTAATGTATTTGATGTGTTTCCATTTGCGTGATTTTGCGAATCAACAACACCAATAATACGCGCTGGAACATTACCCACATGCACCACTTTGCCAAGGGGGCTTTCATGGCTATGGGGAAAAAGAACAGACAATGCTTCTTTTTCAATCACGAGATCAACCGCCCGATCATGCACACTTTTTTGATCAAAAAACTGTCCTTTGAAAACTTTAAGCCCCTGTGTCTGAAAGAATTGTTCTCCCACCCCCACAATGACAGCATTGACTTCAACTGCGCCAAAACGCACTTTCGAGCTTGTTGAAATCTGAGGTGTTACACCAGAAACATAAGGTAACCCAGACAAGGCTTCTGCATCAGCTTCAACAAGACTTGTTATTTTCTCTGCTTGTGGATCAGAAAAACTTTTGCCAGGTAAAATTGTTAATGTATTAGCACCCAAGCTTTTAAAATTTTCCAAAATTTTCTCTCGTGTACCATTTCCCAAAGCCACCATAGCAATAATCGCCCCAATACCGATAATCACTCCAAGCATTGTTAAAAAAGTTCGCATTCGATGTGCATTCATTGCCAACAAAGCCATAACAAATGCCTCACGAAACCGCTCAACAAAAGACCGAAAAGAGCCAAGCTGTTGTTTAACTTTTAGCTGTTGTTTTTCATAAAAAGATTGACTATCCGTTTTTATTTTTGCCCCCGCTGCTCTTTTCTTTGCAACCCTTGTCATACTGTCAGCAATAATTTCTCCATCACTGATTTCGATAATACGCTCTGCTCTTTTGGCCACCTGCATATCGTGGGTTACAATGATAATAGTACGACCTTCTTGATGAAGCTCATCCAAAATACGCAACACTTCCTGTCCACTCTGCTTATCCAGTGCACCAGTTGGCTCATCGGCAAGAATAACCTCCGCATTATTCATCAACGCTCGAGCAATAGACACCCGTTGTTGCTGACCACCTGAGAGTTGATTTGGACGATGATTCACCCGATCACCCATGCCCAAGCGCGTTAAAAGATCTTGTGCACGCTTTTTCCTTGCTTCCACGGCACATCCTGCATAAATAGCAGGAATTTCAACATTCCCAAGAGCTGTCAATTCATTCAACAAATGATAGCGCTGGAAAATAAAACCAAAATGATTGCGCCGCAAAGCCGACAATTCATCAGCTGAAAGAGAAGCTGTTTCTTTCCCTGCAATCCAATAACGACCAGAAGTTGCTCGATCAAGACAGCCTAAGATATTCATCAATGTAGATTTTCCTGAACCAGAAGCTCCCACAATCGCTACCATTTCACCGCGCTTAATGGTAAGATTGATATCCTTCAAAACAGTAACAGATGTTTCGCCCGCAGGAAATTTTCGTACAATATTTTCCAACACGAAGACAGCATCTGCTTGGTTTGTGTTCATGATTTAAATCTCGTCTTCACTATGCACGTCAGAAGGTTCTGGCATCACCCCATCAGGCGAGCCAGTGATAACGACATCGCCCTCATTAAGTCCTGAAACAATCTCTGCCATCACCTTATTATTCAATCCAACGCTCACCTGTTTAGTAACCACCTTGTTCCCCCCCTCCAAAACAGAAACCCACGCCTTATGCTCTTTTGTCTCATCGCGTAAAGCATCGCTTGGAACCAACAAGACATTTTGAGCACGCCCTAAGATAATATGAACTTGAGCCGTCATATAGGTTCGCAAAAAATTGTCCGCATTATCAACATGTAGAATTCCGTTATAATAAATAGCTGATGAAATTAAAGCACTAGACCCCCCTACCATACCAGGGTTAATACTCACATCAGCACGAATTTCTTCAGGAGCAGGCTCTATCTTTTCTAAAACGCCCTCATAACGACGCTGCGAATTCCCTAAAACTGTAAAATAAAGTTGTTGTCCAGCCTGAACTTTAAGAACATCAGCTTCTGAGATTTGCGCCTTGATCGTCATCTTTGACAAATCGCCCAAAATAACAATTGTTGGCGCCGACTGAACCGCATTCACATTCTGCCCTTCTTCCACAACTGTTGCCAAAACCGTTCCCGCTGAAGGGGCAGTTATGCGTGTATAACCTAAATTGACCTCTGCACTATCCACATCAATTTGTGCTTGCACAATCTGCTGTTGAAGTTGAGCAATTTGCGCCTCACGTATTTTTACTTGTGTCGCAGCATCATCGAGATTAGCCCGTGAAACCGCACGTGACTCGATCATTTTTTTCTGACGTGCTAAATTTTTCTGTGCAAGAGAAAGATAGGCTTCTTGTTCTACCAAACTTGCATAATAGTGAGATAATGCTGCTTTTTTTCTTTTTAAATCATTTTCTTGATCTGTAGGATCAATTTCTGCCAAGAGATCGCCTTCTTTCACAACACTCCCAGGAGAAACGCGCATTGACACCACACGCCCTGTTGCACGCGCACCAACAGCCACCAACCGATAAGGACGTACAAGACCAGAAGCTAAAACACTTTCTTCAATATCCCCACGCTTCACCACCGCGGTTATATAAGTTGGGCTAGATGTTCCAAAAACAACAGAACGCAACCATAAAAACAAGAGAAGAAGGAATATAGCAGCTAAAAAGAAGGAAAGTTTTTTGTGTTTTGTAATGAAATTTTTGAGTAGACTTTTTTTCATTTCCCTACCTTTGCACGCGAACGAGGTGCACCATCAACGACTTCCGGACGTGATACATCAACAACGCCATCCCAGCCCCCCCCCAATGCTTTCATCAACGTGATATATTGTGTAACCAAAGAAACACGGCTATCTTTAAGTGCCATTTGTGCAGAATAATAAGAGCGATCAGCATTTAACAATTCAAGAAAACTGGTATTTCCATTCTCAAAAAGGCTCCGTGAAAGTTTTAAGGAATGAAGTGCAGCTTTATTCGCAACAATTAGCTTTTCTAAACGTTGATGTTCTTTAGTTAATCTTACCAACGCATTTTCTACATCTTCTAAAGCTTCCAACACAGCAGCCCGATAAGTAATAAAAGCTTGATCACGTTGTGCACGCGCAACCGCAATAGAAGCCTCAACCTGGCCTCCATTAAAAAGAGGTAAACGAAGACCAGGTCCAAAAGACCAGCCAATCGTTGAATTTTTCCATAACTGATCAATCGCCGTTGCGGCTGTCGAAATATTACCTGTTAAAGTAAGTGATGGATAGCGATCTGCTTCACGTTGACCAATCCGCGCTGTCGCTTGCGCGTATTGACGCTCTGCCCGTCGCAAATCCGGACGTGTTAACAAAATATCAGCTGGAATTCCTGCTGGTATCGGCCAGCGTGGTTGTGGAATCTTTGCATGCTTAGCATTTTTTTGTAAAAGATCCTTCAATGCCGTAGGCACACGACCAGTTAAGACAGAAAGGCGATGAACGCTCATTGCTAAATTCGCTTCCATCTGTGATATATCTGCTTCTGTATTTGCCATTTGTGCTTGCGCATTTGAAACATCAAGCTCAGAAACATCACCAGCTGTTAATCTAGCGCGCATCAATTCATAGGTTTTACGTTGTGATACAGCAATTTGCCGCACAATCAACAACTTCTGTTGCCAACCACGCATTTGCACATAATTTGTTGCCACATCTCCTAACAGTGTCACCATGGTAGCGCGCATATCTTCCACAGCCGCATCAAGACCATAACGCGCTGCTTCAACCGCTCGTTTATGCCCACCAAAAAAATCAAGCTCCCAGCTTGCATCAAAACCACTATGATATTGGTTTAACAATGCATCAGACTGTCCAGAATGACTACGGGTTCCTGAAATTGAATTGGACACATTTGGTAAAAGAGTTCCTACAACCTGCCCTAAACCCGCACGCACCTCACGTACCCGAGCTTTGGCAACAGCAACATTGTTATTTCCAGAAATCGCATAATCCATTAATGCATCTAGAACGGGGTCATTCAAACGTCGCCACCATCCGGCAAGCGCAACTGGCTGCCCTGCAGTCTGTGCAGATTTTTCTCCCCAAACTGCTGGAACACGAAAAGATGTTTTATGATAATTAGGACCAACCATACATCCAGACAACACAAAAAAACATAAAAAAGCACTACAAAACAAACTTTTTGAAGTAACCCACTTTAGATCTTTGATCTGCATCCACTCTCCCGCATGTTTTCAGAATCAGTCCGTTAATATTTTATTTACTTTACTCTTATTTCAAACTTAACGTGAAAAATCAAATACAGTTTGTATCGGAACGTGATCTGAAGGTTTCTCCCACCCGCGAGCGTTACGAAAAATCGAAAGATCTACAACAAAAGGTGCTAAATCTTGAGAAGACCAAATGTGATCAAGCCGCCGCCCACGATCAGCAAGTGCCCAATCACGTGCACGGTAACTCCACCAAGTGTAAAGCTTGGTAGGAACAGGGATATGAAACCGCATGAGATCAACCCATCCACCTTGACAGCATAAAGCTTTTAAACGCTTGGTTTCAATGGGAGTATGGCTTACAACCTTCAACAATTGCTGATGAGACCAAACATCCTCTGCCAAAGGAGCAATATTTAAATCTCCTACCAAAAGAGAAGAAAGACCATCTCCTTGATCCGCATGTATGGAAGACATTTCTTCTAAAAAATCAAGTTTATGCCGAAATTTTTCATTCACATTAGCATCAGGCACATCACCGCCAGCAGGAACGTAAAAATTATGAATCCGTATGTTTTTGCCATGAGCTTCAACAATAACTGAAATGTAACGACAGTCTTCCTTTTGACAAAAAGAACGCTTTTCAACGCTCTTAAAAGGCAAACGTGAAACAATTGCCACACCGTTGTAAGATTTTTGTCCACTCAATGCGAGATACTTATAACCCGCTGCTTCAAAATCCTCAACAGGGAATAAAGCATCTGGACATTTTGTCTCCTGTAGACACAAAACATCTGCAGAAAAGAGTTCTAAATACCGAAAAACCTGCGCAAGACGCAAACGAATAGAATTAATATTCCAAGTTGCAATACGAAAGAACATCCATTTCAATCCCAATGAAACAACACCGCACTATTTCTTCGAAGGAAGTGTAAACATCCCATCAGCAAACCTAACACCCGTGCGCACATTCATGATTTGAACTGTAGTTTCCAAATTCTGTTGATCAACAATTGTCCATTGCCGTAGAGCAGTGTTTCTAGGATCAAAAACCATTCTTATTTGCCCTGCTCCAATGCTTTTATCACGCAGAACAATCGTCACCGCTCCAGGATCTTCACGAAATGCCAATAAACGCCCCGAGGATACGTCAATTTTATCATCCAACAGAAATTTCATCGGCGTTTGCAAAAGTTGTGAGAAATTCCAAGTATTCAAAGCACGGTTATTAATGCCTACAAATTTACCATCTGCAATGATCTGTAAAGGTATTTTTTTGTAAATAAAACGAATTTTGCCTGGACGCTCTAAATAAAATGTCCCTTGAGACATTTTTCCCTTTGGACTAAACTGAATAAAATCACCCGTCATTGTTTTAATTGCCGCAAAGTGATTAGCAATATTCTGCGCCCGCGCCACTTTATTGGATGTCTGCGCAAAAGCAGAAAAAGTTAGGCAACAAAAGACAATGATTCCAACAAATCCAAAGATTCTTCTCCCAAAGATTCTTCTTTGTGGTAAAAAAGATGTTTTCATAGAAAATGCTCCCAAGCAATACATATTCATCTTATTATTAAGTAACAAATGCTGAATAAATACCCTCCTTTACAAGAGAAAGATATTATTTGAAAATAACTATCAAGAGCTTTTTATTTCAAAAGCATTTTTCTTCAGCAGATACCAAGATTTCTTGTTTTCCCGCATGATTTGCTGGACTAATAACCCTCTTCTTCCATCCGCTCAATCAATGAGGCAGCATAGTTATAACCAATATCTAAACAGCGTTGAATGTAAGAGGTTAAAGCCTTACGATCACGTAAGCACAACAGCAACAGCTTGCCTATAGAAGCCATCTGCTGCATCTTCACCGTTAACCGTCATCAAATTCGCCCTTTCATCAAAAGGGGTCTTCTTCAGCAGACACCAAGATTTCTCGTTTTCCCGCATGATTTGCTGGACTAATGATACCCTCTTCTTCCATACGCTCAATCAGTGAAGCGGCACGGTTATAACCAATGCCTAAACGGCGTTGAATGTAAGAAGTTGAAGCCTTACGATCACGAAGTACAACAGCAACAGCTTGTCTATAGGGATCATCTTCTGAAGGTGATGTGAAGGAAACATCTTCCGTATTTTCCGCAATCTCTTGCGTAATGGTTTCCAAATAATCAGGCCTTGCTTGCGCTTTAAGATGCGCCACAACTTGCTCCACTTCATCATCAGCCACAAATGGCCCATGAACACGCTGGATACGCCCACCTCCCATCATGAAAAGCATGTCTCCTTGTCCCAACAATTGCTCGGCTCCCTGTTCGCCAAGAATTGTTCGGCTATCAATTTTTGAACTCACAGAAAAAGAAATACGTGTGGGGAAATTGGCTTTAATCGTTCCAGTAATCACATCCACCGAAGGACGCTGGGTCGCCATAATTACGTGGATACCGGCGGCACGCGCCATTTGTGCCAAGCGTTGAACCGCTCCTTCAATGTCTTTACCAGCAACCATCATCAAATCGGCCATTTCATCAATAATGACAACAATATAAGACATAGGACTAAAATCGAGTTTTTCTGTCTCAAAAAGAGGCTCGCCGGTCTCGCGATCAAATCCAACTTGAATTGTCCGCGTCATTGTTTCTCCCTGACTTTCTGCTTCCCTAAGACGCGCATTAAACCCATCAATATTACGTACACCCAATTTTGACATTTTGCTGTAGCGTTCTTCCATTTCACGAACAGCCCATTTAAGCGCAATCACAGCTTTTTTAGGATCTGTTACTACGGGTGTTAACAAATGTGGAATGCCATCATAAACTGAAAGTTCAAGCATTTTAGGATCCACCATAATGAGGCGGCATTGTTCAGGTGTCATCCGATAAAGAAGCGATAAAATCATTGTATTAATGGCAACAGATTTTCCCGACCCTGTTGTACCAGCCACCAAAAGATGCGGCATTTTTGCTAAATCAGCAATAACCGTTTCACCACCTATTGTTTTGCCTAAAGCAAGTCCTAGTTTTGCTTTGCTGTCAATAAATTCTTGCGCCTGCAACATTTCTCGTAAATAAACCATCTCACGCCTTGTATTAGGCAATTCTATTCCAATCACATTACGTCCTGGAACCACTGCAACACGCGCCGAAATCGAACGCATCGAGCGTGCAATATCATCTGCCAAACCAATGATACGGGAAGACTTAATACCGGCAGCCGGTTCAAATTCATACAAAGTCACCACCGGACCAGGACGCGCATCAATAATTTGCCCCTTGACTCCAAAATCTAACAAAATACCCTCAAGTTCCTGAGAGTTCACTTTTAAGACAGCAGGAGAAAGTTTTGCATCCCTCGCGGTTGGAGGTGGAACCGAAAGATAATCCAAAAGAGGAAGAAGAAAACCATCATTTGAAGAAGCCGCTAAGGACTTGAAAACACGGCTTTTCAGGGGAGAAACAGGTACCTTATCTTGAAATTCCTCACATCTTGTTTTTTCATCAAAGAAAATTGGCTCAATTCGATCAAAGGATTTCTTTTGTTTTTTAGATTGATTTTTGAAAGAGAAAAAACGAAAAAAACGCGCTTGTAAAAAATAAAAAAAATGTAAAACAGCTCCAAAAGCTGTCGTAAAAAAGCCGTGCTGTGCTTCATCTGCAGCAGATTCTGTCTCTTCTGACACATCGAAAACTTGATCCACGATTTCGTTCTTCCGGACGTTTTTCACTTTTCTTTTATTTGTCTGACGCCGCCACACCACATTGCCAGCAAAAGCAGCCATCAGAAAACCTAAAACGATAAGAGCAACGCCCAACAGCACATTCTGAAAAGCAGAAAGCGGGATAGGGAAGATTAAAGAAGCAGCACTTAAAACTTTATCACCCAAAACTCCTCCCAAACCTATCGGCAATGGCCAGTGCGTAAAAGAGGCAACAGGGGTCATAAGAGCAAAAGAAACCAAGAAACAAATCGTTGAGACCATCCACAAAAAAAAGCGAAAAATCAAATTGTGGATATCTTTTTGTGCCAGCAAAAGAAACGACCAAAATAATGGCGGCAACAAAACACCAAGACTTGCTAAACCAAAAAATTGCATAAAAAAATCTGAGAAAATTGCACCTGGCCATCCCATAAAATTTTTAATATCACTTATACTTGCATGCGTTAATGAGGGATCTGCAACATTCCAAGTTGCCAAAGCGAGAACGCAAAAAACAATAAAACCCAAAAGTCCAAGCCCAATAAAGACACCAATTTGACGCAAAAACATTCCAATAAGCCGCGAACCTTGAAAATTTCGTGCTTCTAATGAATCATAAGGGGAAGAATTCTGATGCATCCATCAATTCCAAATACAAAGCTTTCATATTAAAAAGTTATAAAATTATGACCGCAAAATATTAATACAGTTTTAACCATCGTAATCATAACAATTCCCTTATAATATCGTATAAAAAGTGATATTAAAGAAAGGTATCATCTTCGTCTAAGAGCGAACAATCTGCGAACAATGGAAAAAGCGTTGTGTATTCTGATCTCAATAAAAAAGGTGTAAAATCCAATAAAAATATAAGCTCTCATAAAAACATAAAACGATGCGATCTCCTCATTGCGGGCGGTGGAATTGTGGGTTTGACACTAGCAGTCGCACTCAAACAAGCTGCCTCTGATCTGAAAATCAATATCGTTGATGCTGCTCCTCAAGAAGAACTCCCCACTTCCAATATACGAGCATTGGCTCTTGCTGCTGCTTCTATTCGTATGTTGGAACAATTACAATGTTGGGAACATGTAAAACCCTATGCCCAACCGATTCATTCAATGATCATCACAGATGCATACACAAATGATCCAGTCAAACCAACGCTTTTAACCTTTGAAGGAGAGGTTACCCCCAATGAACCCTTTGCCGCTATGGTGGAACATAAAGAGCTCATCAGTGCTTTAAAAAAGCGGGCAAAAGATCTGGATATTACTTTCATCGCAGACATGCGTGTTATTGATTTTCATCAAGAAGAGCAACATACAACTGTCACTTTAAGCAACAAAAAAATTTGGCAAACAAAGTTGCTGATTGCAGCCGACGGAGCGCATTCAAAATTACGCGAAAAAGCAGGACTTAAAAACTATTTTCATCCTTATAAACAAACCGCAATCATCTGCACGATTGAACATGAAAAACCTCATCATGGCCAAGCAATTCAACATTTCTTACCTGCTGGCCCTTTCGCTCTTCTTCCTCTCAAAGGAAATCGATCAGCTGTTGTATGGAACGAACACCATGAAACTGCGCAATATTACCTCAACGCTGACGCTCTTATTTTTGAAACAGAAATTGAAAAACGCATTGGTCATCGGTTTGGAAAACTCTTTTGGAATGGAGAACGCCAAGCTTTTCCCTTGAGCCTTTCTTTAACACGTCACTGCATCAAACCGCGTTTTGCACTCATTGGCGATTCTGCCCACACAATTCACCCCATTGCAGGACAAGGACTTAATTTAGGATTACGCGATAGCGCTGCACTCGCTGAAGTGATTATTGAAACAGCGCGCTTGGGTCTTGATATTGGATCCCTCATAGCTTTAGAGCGCTATCAAAGCTGGAGACGATTTGAAATTGTACGTATGGCCTTGAGCAATGACTGGCTTAACCAACTTTTTTCCAATGACAACCTTCTCTTGCGAATGCTCCGCGATGTTGGTCTTGGAATTGTCAATCAAACGCCAAAAATGAAAAAATATTTCATTCAGGAGGCTTCTGGCCTCACCCCTAATGCCCCACGTCTGCTACACGGATTCCCACTCTAAGAAAAAATAAGCAAAAATCGCACCAGCGCACTTTTTGCAATCTATGGACGAGACTCGTCTTTACCAAGATAACCCCTTTGTCCATTCTCAAAGTACCAAAATTTTTCTAGAGTCTATTACCATACGATAATAAAGTTGCCGACAATCTACATCCTCACGAGATTTAATGAATAATGAATCATGCAGATAACCCACTCTCTACCGCTCTCTTAAAAAACAGACAGGCGGGGAATAGTTTCCTCTTTTCTGCCTTCAACACGCCCTTGAAATTGATCTACATCATCAATTTTAATGAAAAACATCAACGCATATCCTAGAAAAAATTTATTTTTTAAAACATCATCTCATCTAAACCACATGGATAGTAAGACAAACAAGCTAACGCCGAATATACAAGCCTCACAAGAAAAGATATCAGGCTAAAATCCCTAAAAGCATCAAGCTGCTGCTCTACAGAGCAGCATTTCAAACCCGTAAGGGCATAAAACCAAAAGCACACTTCTTGCTACTTAGAAGAACGCTTTTGCTCTTCATATGGGGACTTCCTCGACCATCCCAAGACTTTAACGCCCTAGTTTAGCATTTTAATGCATCATATTGCAGAAAAACACACGCTTATCTCTTAAAATCCTCATACTTTGCGAATTATGTTACTTCTAGTTCTTCAAGCGCATAACCATTCTCTAACCATTCTTTAATCCACTTAGGTTTACGTCCACGCCCATTCCATAATTCCCATTGGTTATTAGGATTTCTATAATGACGCTCTTTGCTCACAAGATCAGCAATATCAATTCCATGTGCACTAGCAATTTCAAGAATTTTTTTCCGAGCATTCTGCTTTTCTTTTGCTTGCCGCTTTTTCAATTCTGCATCGATTTGGATACGCATTTCTTGTAGTTCATTAAGATTCATATTTTTGAGATCATTCACTTTATCACTCCCCTTGCAAAAAAGAATTACGCTTTGCCATATTTTAAACATAATTATAGACAATTTTTGCCTATTTGTTATCGAAATTAAAATTACGATGAATATATCACTTTCACGGAGTTGTGTTTTGAACCAAAAAAGATTATCTATTTTTGCTTCAGTTACCACTGCCATATCCTTTTTCAGTTCGATCGCTGAATTTGATAATCGGAGTGTGAGAGCTTTATTGCGCCTCTCTGACTCTCATAAACCGGCGGTCGAAAGTGAATATAAATCGCTGTTTTATAAATTATGGCAAACCTTAACAAAGAACAAGTCCTCTCCGCATAACAATCAAATAGTTCATTCTAACAATAAAAAGCACTTTCATATACAATTGGCTTCTGCTTCATATCATCCATATCAAGAAAGGCTGAAACCCGCAGAAAATTATGTTACAAAATCAGCCGCAATGAGCCAGCAAAAATGGCTATGGTTTAGATGCTCTCCCCTTTTTTATAACCTCAATGATCGTGATATTGGCGGGTGTGATATATTCCGTTTTGTTTCGCATGTTTATGCAGTCAAGCGCATATTGGTATGTATCAAAAGTATTTTCAGAAACAACAAAATCTATAGTTGCAAAAAACAAAATTTTGGGTTGTGCAATCTTACTCTACGAATCTACAGCAATATAGTGTGGCATTTAGAGAATCTGTACAGCATCGACGGTTCTATCGATAAGACTGTCTATCAGGTGTATTGCCAATGACTGTTCCAAGCTTCATGATACTCGCTGCTGCATGTGCACCCGCTATTCACCCCATGATGCTTTCGGCTGTCGTCATGCAAGAATCGCGTGATTCTATTTATGCAGTCGATCTCAACTATGATCACAAACTCTCACATCAATCTTCCACGTTGAAAGAAGTAATTGCAATAACCAAAAAACTTAAACAAGATGGTCATAATTTTGACATGGGTTTAGGGCAAATAAACGCCAAAAATTTGAAATGGTTTAGCATGTCTCTTTCTAACTTATTTGATCCCTGCAAAAATTTCAACGCTGCGCAAGCTGCTTTAACGCACTGTTATGAACCTGCCGTGTTGGCGTGCAGTTCTGAGCAAACTGCACTACAAGCTGCGCTGAGCTATTATAATACGGTAAGCTCCAAGAGTGGTTCTATCAATCTCTCTACCAACGCGTATGTACAAAAAGTTGCCTTATATGTTGGAGAAAGAACTCCTGTGCGTTTAAGTCAAAAGCCACAGAAATCTATAGGACTTCATACAGCAGAGCCAGAACAGGCAATAAAAACAGAGCCTCTCTCTAGCGCTTCAGAAGAGTTGCCAGATGCGTTTACACAGAAAGAAAGCGGTGCGCATGATGCTTTTACAGCAGAGGACGCCTCTTCTTTAGAAAGGAAGGAGAATAGCGTTTAGCGCACTTAAATTATGGGTTAAAGCTACAATTTTGATAGGATACAGTGATAGACGGTAGATAAAAGAATATTAAAGCTCTAATTAGTAAGATTGGACAGAATCTATTCTAATCGAGGGCTAAATAATGAAAATGATAGAGCAAAACAGTGTTGATACAGCATTTAATCAGAAAGCAGCACGTGAAATTACAGTTGTGATGCGTTCAGAAAGAGAATGGTATTTTACATTTATTGCAGATGATCCAATAACCGGGAAACCAAATGAATATACACTTCTTACGCAAAGAGGGAAGCTGAGAACTTGGGCTGATCCGAAATATCTTTTTAAATTTCTTCATGAAAGAGGAGTTACTTATGGCAATTTTAAACTTAATCAAGAGGGGGAACATGAAACGATCCAATATGCTTCAAACAACAATTCATAATAGAATTATCGCAACTGCTGCAACTATAACTGCGTTTTTAATGGAGTATCCTGTTTATGCTCAAGCACAAAATTTAGGAAAGGCAAAAACTGCTTTAGAAACATTTCAAAGAGAGTTAGTTGGGATTATTCCTGTGGCTGCTGCCGTTGTACTTTTGGGCTTAGCAATTGGTTATGCGGGACGCTATATTGAAAAAGATACATTCGTGCGGTGGGCAATTGGCGTGGTCATCGCCGGCTCAGCAACCGAGATTGTTGCAATATTGTTTACAAAATGAATCCTTAATCTCACACGGCATGAGATATCCATTTTATTCGTGGAGTATTCTGAATCTTAGTGATTTCACGAATATTAATAGCAAAGTTAATTGTTTTTAGGATAAAAAATATGAAACGATCCAATATGCTTCAAACAGCAATTTATAATAAAATCGACGCAACTGTTGCGGCTATGGCCGTATTTCTTATAGCGCATCCTGTACATGCTCAAGCACAAGATTTGACCAAGGCTAAAAATGTTTTAACTGCATTTAAGGGCCAATTGGATGTAATTATCCCTATAGCCGCCGCTGTCATCCTTTTGTGCTTAGCAATTGGTTATGCGGGACGCTATATCGAAAAAGATACATTCGTGCGGTGGGCAATTGGCGTAGTCATCGCTGGATCGGCAGCTGAAATTGCTAATATGTTATTCACAAACGCATAATCAGAATAGAGCATGAAGCTCTCTAACGTTAAATGTCTCTTTGTATTCAAAGAGAAGTATAAACTACCGTAATTTCATGCATATCAATAGAAAAAGGAGCTACTCGTGCCAACTGTAATTTCAATTAAGAGAAAAAATATGAAACAAAGTATTCTCCTGTCAAAAAAAAATAATAGTAAGATTATGGCAATTGTTGCAGCTGTAACCTTGTTTTTTATAACTCATCCTGCATATGCCAAACTAGAGAATGCTAAAAAGGCTTTAGACGATCTAAAGAAAAGCCTCATTGATGACATCATCCCTATTGCTGCTGCCGTTATACTTCTATGTTTAGCAATTGGCTACGCTGGGCGCTACATCGAAAAAGATACATTTGTACGGTGGGCAATTGGTGTGGTCATCGCTGGATCAGCAACCCAAATCGCTACAATGTTATTTAAGCCATAATGGATTATATCGCGATTAAAAATGAAACAAAATGTTTTCATTGTAGCGTTTATCCGTCAATTGTAGAGAAAAAAGTGATCATTTTCACTGATTTTTAAAAGTGCAAATATTGTTTAAAAAACTAAAAAGAGTAAAATATGAAGCGATTAATTAACCTCCCGTCAAAAAATAACAATAGGATTATCGCAATTACTGCAGCAATAGCTGTTTTTTTAATGGATAGTCCAGTGTATTCCCAAAAAGCTTTGGGGAATGCTGAAAGAGCTTTAAAGGGTTTGCAAAACGAGCTTATTGATAAAATTATTCCCATTGCTGCTGCCGTTATACTTCTATGCTTAGCAATTGGTTATGCTGGGCGCTACATCGAAAAAGATACATTTGTGCGGTGGGCAATTGGAGTGGTTATCGCTGGATCGGCAGTCCAAATTACTAAAATGCTGTTCTCTTCTAATTAAAACCGACCATGAAACCAATATGGTACAAAGTTTTCACTTTATGAAAAATGAGATCTGTATGTGTCAGGTGTAAAGAGATCAGTGATAATTTTACTTACGCTGCAAGCGAAGAAAAGTTTTTATAGCAACTTTGATTATAGTGAGGGTGAAAAACATGAAACAATCAAATGCTCTTCAAACCAAAATGAACAGTAAAAGTAGGACTGCTTTTACAATTTTGCTCATTTCTTTAGCGACACAACCTGCAAATGCTCAATCGACAACTAGAAACATTGATGTTTTTATAGGCATGCAATATGGGCTCAGTTTGATTATCCCTATTGCTGGTGCTGTCATTTTTTTATTTTTACTGCTGATTTATCTGTTTCGTATCATCTCAAAAGCTACATTCATGCGATGGTCGTTCAGTGTCATCATGGCAGGCGCGGCATTTTATCTCAGCAGTATATTATTTTACATTACTTAATCGGAGTAGCCCGTGAAATCACAAAAACATGAAGCATTTCCTTTATTCAAAGGAGCAACCCGTGTTCCAACAATTTGGGGTGTGCCCATGATGCCACTCATTATTATGGTTATAGGTGTTGCTTCTGTTGCTATGACAGTAAATATCTTTTTATGGGTAATTGCACCGCCACTCTGGTTCATTATGGCACAAATTACCAAGAATGATGATAAAGCATTCCGTATTTGGTGGCTGTGGATCGATACCAAGTTTCGCAACCGCAACAAGAGCTTTTGGGGCGCATCAAGTTATAGTCCCTCTAACTACCGCAAAAGGAGATAAACATGACGGCTGTTGAAAGCAGCAAACGACTCGTATCAGAGACGCCAGTAAGTTTATTCATACCCTATTCACACCACGTTACAGATACGATTATCTCTACCAAAAACGCAGAGTACTTGTCTATCTGGAAAATTGACGGACGTTCACATCAAAGTGCTTCACAAGAGGATATTTTCCAATGGACAAAAGAGCTAAACAATACCTTACGTGGTATTGCATCGGCTAATTTATCGCTGTGGACACATATCGTGCGCCGGCGTGTTTATGAATATCCCGATTCAACATTTGATCAAATGTTTTGCTACCAACTTGATGAAAAATATCGACAAAGTTTTACTGGTTATAATCTGATGGTCAATGACCTGTATTTGACCATTGTTTTCCAACCAATAGCCGATAAGATTATGTCATTCTTTTCTCAGCATGAACGCGAAACGCCTGATCAAAAAAAGATGCGGCAGGAATCATGTATCAAAGCTCTCAATGACATCAATAACACTTTAGGTCAGTCGTTAAAACGTTACGGTGCGGAACTTCTTGGTACCTATGAAAAAAATGGGCATGCCTATTCTTCTGCACTTGAATTTCTTGCAATGCTTGTCAACGGCGAATACCACCCCATGCCAATATGCCATGATCGCTTTGCAGATTATATGTCGATAAATCGTCCTTTTTTCTCGAAATGGGGTGCACTAGGTGAGCTGCGTACAATCACTGGAATGCGCCGGTTTGGGATGCTAGAAATTAAAGAATACGACACGACAACAAAACCAGGGCAACTGAATGTTTTACTGGAAAGCGACTTCGAATTCGTGTTAACGCAAAGCTTTTCTATACTTTCGCGCCATGCTGCTAAGGATTATTTGCAGAGGCATCAGCGTAATCTCATTGATGCGCGTGATGTAGCAACGAGTCAAATTGAACAAATTGATGAAGCCCTCAACCAGCTTGTAAGTGGGCATTTTGTCATGGGAGAGCATCATTGCACGTTGACACTCTACGGCAATACAATTCAACAAGTTCGCGACCATATGGCAAAAGCGAGCGCAGCATTGCTAGATGTTGCCGTATTGCCAAAACCTGTAGATTTAGCCATAGAGGCTGGTTATTGGGCACAACTTCCTGCAAATTGGAAATGGCGACCACGTCCTGCACCAATTACGTCACTGAATTTTTTGTCATTCTCATCCTTCCATAACTTTATGTCAGGTAAGCCAACTGGAAATCCATGGGGACCCGCAGTTACGATTCTTAAAACAACAAGTAAAACACCTCTTTATTTCAATTTTCATGCCTCAAAACTTGAAGAAGATTCAACGGACAAGCGTCTGCTTGGTAATACTGCAATCATCGGACAGTCTGGTTCTGGTAAAACAGTGCTACTCGGGTTTCTATTAGCGCAAGCGCAAAAGTTCAAGCCAACGACCGTTGTCTTTGATAAAGATCGTGGCATGGAAATTGTTATTCGAGCCATGGGGGGAAAATACTTATCATTTAAAGCTGGTAGACAAAGTGGTTTTAATCCGTTCCAACTTCCCCCTACTCAAGAAAATCTGATTTTTCTAAAACAGTTTGTTAAAAAGTTAGCAGAAGCTGGTGGCGAAGTCACACACCACGACGAAGAAGAGATTAACCAAGCTGTCATGTCTGTTATGAGTAGCAACATTGATAGATCGTTGCGTCGCTTGTCTTTTCTGGTACAGTTTTTACCAAATCCGCATTTAAGTGATTATAATGCACATCCATCAGTTCACGCGCGTTTGATAAAATGGTGTGAAGGTGGTGATTATGGATGGTTATTTGATAATCCCAATGATGCACTTGATCTCTCAACACATCAAATTTACGGCTTTGATATTACTGAATTCCTAGATAATCCAGAGACTCGTACTCCAGTGATGATGTATTTGCTTTATCGAACGGAAGGAATGATTAGCGGCCAACGCTTTATGTATATCTTCGATGAGTTTTGGAAACCTTTACAAGACCCATACTTTGAGGATTTGGCAAAAAACAAACAAAAAACTATCCGTAAACAAAATGGTATTTTTGTTTACGCTACACAAGAGCCTGGTGATGCCCTAGAAAGCAATATCGCCAAAACGCTCATTCAGCAGTGCGCAACTTACATTTTTCTAGCCAACCCTAAAGCAAATTACGAAGATTATACACAAGGCTTTAAATTAACAGACGTTGAATTTGAATTGATCAAAGGACTTGGAGAGTTTAGTCGTCAATTCCTTATCAAGCAAGGTGATCAATCGGCGTTAGCAGAACTGGATCTTGGTAAATTCTATACTACAATTAATGGAAAAACCATCGAGCATGACTTTGGCGATGAGCTCTTGGTATTATCAGGCACACCTGACAACGCAGAGTTAGTCGAAAGCATTGTCTCTGAAGTAGGTGATGATCCGGCAGTGTGGTTACCAGCTTTTTTACAACATGTAAAAAATGATAGGAGGGAAACATGAAAAAAGCAGTTCTTGCAATAACAACAATAGCAATTTTAGGAATTCCAAGCTCAGCAACAGCTTTTACTTGGGGAGCGGGAGCTGCAGATTTAGGTGCATCAGTTTCAACGGGATGGACTAATTGGTTTTCGAGGCCTTCAAAACCGAAACCTAAAAAACCCTCTATACCACAACACTATGCAGAGATCATTAATTTAATAAAACAACAACTTGAGTTAAACAAAGAACATATTGAAAAAACAAAAGAAACGCATAAGTCTATAACGGGAAATCGGAAATCTGATACCAGAGAAGCAGAGTACACGAGTTTTTTTCTCAAAGATCCCCAATTGGTCTATGATAAAAATTCTGATGTTTTAGCATCTAAGTTCAAGTCACTCAATGCCATTCTGAAAGAAGAAGAAATTTCTGATTCTATTAGTCAGGCACGCAAATCTATCGAAAAACGCATCCTATATGCGACAGCTATAGACAGAAATATAAGTTCACAGGCTTTTCAGAACACAGAAGCTCGTTTAAAGCATATCTTAGTATTATTAAAGCAAATTGATAAAACGACCGATCTAAAAGACATTGCTGAGTTACAAGCATACATGAAAGGCATGCTAGCTATAATCCAAAATGAAAATGCAAAAATACAAATGGTCGCACATTTACGTGATACTGAACGAGAATTTATCAAACAGCAAAAATATAAACGCAATATGAAAATTTTGAACAGTAAAAATACAGGAATGCCTACCATACAGTTTATCCGATAAGTCTTTATAACAATATTTTCTGCGCTAAATAGTTTTTTACTCTTATAAAAAAAGGATGTCTTGCGTTTTCTAATGATTTAAGCAACTTGTAGAATTTCACTCTGCCCTAAAAAACTCTATACAAAATGCTTAAATGATCGCAGACTATGTATTTTTATTTGCAATCAAAATTGAAATAATGATAAAAAAGTGCTAGACTATCTTTAATGATCGCAGTACAGGAATATTAAAGTGAAAAAATCATTTTTATAGTTTTGATT
Source organism: Bartonella heixiaziensis (assembly GCF_046245125.2). GTDB lineage: Bacteria > Pseudomonadota > Alphaproteobacteria > Rhizobiales > Rhizobiaceae > Bartonella > Bartonella heixiaziensis. Next base: position 1,844,055 of record NZ_CP176404.1, read on the forward strand.
GCAAGCATTTTATCCGCTTGCGGGTTGGTGGCAAAGCTAAAACAACCAAATGAGTAGAATCGCGTACCTATTAATAAAACAGTTCCTGATGAAATTCAGCGAGGAGCGATATGAAAAAAAGCAAGCTAAACCAGTAAAAGCAGAACAGCTTAACAGTTATTATAAAGAAAGCTGAAGATTAAAGTGTGAATTTATAAAATCGTAATATAATTTCCAGCCTTTCTGTAATATATGAAAAATAAAAGGAATAAAAATGAAAAAGCTATTTATTATAGCAGGTACGGTTATATTTTTTGGAATGCCAAGCTCAACCCTAGCGGGTAGTTATGATTGGTGGTGGTTATACAAAAAAACAACACCTCCTCTCTCAGAACTATTACCAAAATCAGAACCATCGCCACCACCAAAACCAGAAGTAGATCCTGTGGAGATGGCGTATAAGAAAATTATTGATGCATTAAAACAACAACTTGCATTAACTAAGAATCTGCTTGATCAAGAAGAAAAAATACATGCTTCAATAACGGGTGATCGGACAACATTAATAGAAAAACAAAATGACGAAAATTTATACCTTCCAAATCCACACTTTATCTATAATAAGACTAAACACGATCAAGTAATCCGTAATAAGTCATTAAATGTTCAAAGCATTGAGAAAGAAGAAAATATAAAACGCTTTACAAATCACAAACATGCACGCGAATCTATTAATCAACGTCTCAAACACGCAGTAGCTATTGATAAAGCTGTAAGCTTACAAACTTTTCAGGAAGCAGAAAATCGCTTCGCTGCAATTACAAAAATGTTAAAGGATGTCGAAAAAACGCAAGATCTGAAAAGTATTTTAGAAATGCAAGCGTACATAAATGGAATGCTAGCCATGATAAGGAATGAAAATATAAAGCTACAAATGGTTACACATCTTCGCAATGCTGAACACACCCTTATTAAACAGCAGAAACGTGCTTTACATTTACACGCTTTCAGAAAAGAACTCTCAGGAATGCCTACAATACGGTTTGATAACAACGCTCCCAGTTAAGAATTTTTATAACAACGTTTTCTGAGGATTTAAATAACCTGTCAAATCTCATTTCACCCTAAAACAATTTCTACACAAATTGCTTAGCAAATCGCATAAAAACAAAAATAAAAATTCGTTAAAGAGGAATACTATGTCCTTCACTATGTTCACACAACTTTTCAGTGTCATTGATCGGGCAACAAAAACATATGTCACGGATTTTTCTTCAAAAGCGATCATTACAGTAACACCCTTTGTATCAACCGGTTTAACCATCGCTTTCATTGCATATGGATGGCTTATCATTCGCGGTACAATAGATATGCCCGTCTCCGGTTTCTTAAGCCGTTGCCTACGAATAAGCATCATTACTTCTATGGCATTGACCACAGGAATTTATCAGCCAGAAATCACAAATCTGATAAAAGAAATACCCAGCGGTTTGTTAAGTGCGCTCCTACAAGAACCTATCGATAATAACAAATTGGCTAATTTACTTGATACAGCAGCCAGCAATGGTTTCGATTGTGCAGGACGCGCTTTCGAGGAAGGGATTTTCTTTGACTCCGATGGAGTGCTATACGGACTCTTCGGTATCCTCATCTTGCTTGCAACAAGCTTCCTTGTAGCAATAGGTGGTGCGTTCGTTCTGCTAGCTAAAATCGCCCTCGTGCTCCTCATCGGACTCGGACCATTCTTTATCGTTGCCTTGCTTTGGCAACCAACTTATCGCTTGTTTGAACAATGGATATCCCAAGTCTTAAGCTATACAATCCTCATTGTGCTCTTAGCTACCGTATTTAGCTTTATGATGAAAATCTTTGCAAACTTCACAAAAGATGTGAAACTAGATATGTACTACAATGTCGGTTATATGGTCGGTACTATAGTCATTCTATCTATCATCTTTATTGTGCTATTACTCAAAATATCAAGCATTGCAAATGCTTTAGCAAAAGGCGTTACATTTGGGCATCTATGGAAATTAGATACAGCAGGAAGAAATCCTCCTCGTAGTAGCCGCACAATCAAATGATCCTTTAACTTGGTTATTATATCCGCATTACAGTTGTATTTTTCATAAATAATAAGGAATAATTAATATAATTATAGACAATATATTTTATAATCAAAATTGAAATAATGACAAATAAATGATATATCGTATTTAATAATTGCAAAACAGGGATATTAGAGTGAAAAAAATCATTTTTATAATTTTGATTGCGAATCTTTTGTCAGCTTGCCTATTCGCTCCAAAACCAAAGCAACCGAGTAATTGGAACCGTGTACCTATTAATAAAACTGTCCCTGCCGAAATCCAATGAGGAAACATATGAGAAAGCTGTTTATTATAGCAGGAATCGTTGTATTTTTTGGAGTACCAAATCTGGCAAATGGTGATCTTTTTAATTGGGGATGGTCTCCCAAAAAAAACGCACTTCCCTCAACACCACCACCACCACCACCACCACCACCAAAACCAAAAGTAGATCCGGTGCAAGTAATGCAGAATATGATTTTTAATATATTAAAACAACAACTCGCATTAAATGAAGATCTACTTAAGAAAAAAGAAAAAATACATGCTTCAATAACGGGTGATCGGACAACATTAATAGAAAAACAAAATGACGAAAATTTATACCTTCCAAATCCACACTTTATCTATAATAAGACTAAACAAAATCAAGTAATCCGTAATAAATCATTAAATGTTCAAGGCATTGAGAAAGAAGAAAATATCGAACGCTTTACAGATCACAAACATGCGCGCGAATCTATTAATCAACGTCTCAAACACGCAGTAGCTATTGATAAAGCTGTAAGCTTGCAAACTTTTCAGGAAGCAAGAAATCGCTTCGCCAAAATCATGAAAATGTTAACAAATATCGAAAAAACGCAAGATCTGAAAAGTATTTTAGAAATGCAAGCGTACATAAATGGAATGCTAGCTACACTCGAGAATGAAGCTGGAAAATTACAAATGGTTACACATCTTCAGAATGCTGAACACAAGCTTATTGAACAGCAGAAACGTGCTTTACATTTACGCGCTTTCAGAAAAGAACTCTCAGGAATGCCTACAATACGGTTTGATAACAACGCTCCCAGTTAAGAATTTTTATAACAACGTTTTCTGAGGATTTAAATAACCTGTCAAATCTCATTTCACCCTAAAACAATTTCTACACAAATTGCTTAGCAAATCGCATAAAAACAAAAATAAAAATTCGTTAAAGAGGAATACTATGTCCTTCACTATGTTCACACAACTTTTCAGTGTCATTGATCGGGCAACAAAAACATATGTCACGGATTTTTCTTCAAAAGCGATCATTACAGTAACACCCTTTGTATCAACCGGTTTAACCATCGCTTTCATTGCATATGGATGGCTTATCATTCGCGGTACAATAGATATGCCCGTCTCCGGTTTCTTAAGCCGTTGCCTACGAATAAGCATCATTACTTCTATGGCATTGACCACAGGAATTTATCAGCCAGAAATCACAAATCTGATAAAAGAAATACCCAGCGGTTTGTTAAGTGCGCTCCTACAAGAACCTATCGATAATAACAAATTGGCTAATTTACTTGATACAGCAGCCAGCAATGGTTTCGATTGTGCAGGACGCGCTTTCGAGGAAGGGATTTTCTTTGACTCCGATGGAGTGCTATACGGACTCTTCGGTATCCTCATCTTGCTTGCAACAAGCTTCCTTGTAGCAATAGGTGGTGCGTTCGTTCTGCTAGCTAAAATCGCCCTCGTGCTCCTCATCGGACTCGGACCATTCTTTATCGTTGCCTTGCTTTGGCAACCAACTTATCGCTTGTTTGAACAATGGATATCCCAAGTCTTAAGCTATACAATCCTCATTGTGCTCTTAGCTACCGTATTTAGCTTTATGATGAAAATCTTTGCAAACTTCACAAAAGATGTGAAACTAGATATGTACTACAATGTCGGTTATATGGTCGGTACTATAGTCATTCTATCTATCATCTTTATTGTGCTATTACTCAAAATATCAAGCATTGCAAATGCTTTAGCAAAAGGCGTTACATTTGGGCATCTATGGAAATTAGATACAGCAGGAAGAAATCCTCCTCGTAGTAGCCGCACAATCAAATGATCCTTTAACTTGGTTATTATATCCGCATTACAGTTGTATTTTTCATAAATAATAAGGAATAATTAATATAATTATAGACAATATATTTTATAATCAAAATTGAAATAATGACAAATAAATGATATATCGTATTTAATAATTGCAAAACAGGGATATTAGAGTGAAAAAAATCATTTTTATAATTTTGATTGCGAATCTTTTGTCAGCTTGCCTATTCGCTCCAAAACCAAAGCAACCGAGTAATTGGAACCGTGTACCTATTAATAAAACTATCCCTGCCGAAATCCAGTGAGGAAACATATGAGAAAAAGACAAGCTAAACCAGTAAAAGCCGAACAACTTAACAGCTATTATGAAGAAAGCCGAGGTTTAGAACGTGAGCTCATAAACGAATTTATAAAGTCGCGCAAGTCGGCATGGTATGTAGCAGGTGCTGTTGGCCTTTTTGGATTGTTAGGTATGGCGTGCGGAGTTGTTGGATTCTCCCAACCAGCTCCAACTCCTTTGGTGCTACGCGTTGATAATGCAACGGGTGCAGTTGATGTTATCTCTGTGATGCGTGAGCATGAAACTAGCTATGGCGAAGTTGTAGACAGATATTGGCTTAATCAATATGTGCTTAACCGCGAAACCTATGACCACGATACCATTCAGCTGAATTATGACACTACAGCGCTTTTAAGCGCACCAACTGTTCAACAGGAATTTTACAAAATCTATGATGGTGAAAATGCGCGAGACCAAGTGCTTTCTAACAAAGCACGCATTACAGTTAAGGTGCGCTCAATTCAACCGAATGGACGAGGTCAAGCGACTGTGCGTTTTACGACGCAACAACATGACAACAATGGCACGGTTGGACCGAAACAGCATCAAATTGCAACAATTGGCTACACTTACGTTGGGGCACCAATGAAATCATCTGATCGATTGCTTAACCCCCTTGGTTTTCAGGTCACAAGCTACCGTTCTGACCCAGAAATACTTTTGAATAATTGAGGGATTAATTTATTATGAAAAAACTTATGTTTGTTGCCTTACTGTCCTCGTTTTCCTCATTTTATACGTTGCCTGTGCAAGCACTCAAAACCCCATCCAATTCACAATACGATCACCGCATTCGCTATGTGACATATAATGTTGCTGATGTCGTTCAAATTGAAACAGTTCTTGGTGTGGCAACACATATTATCCTTGAAGAAGGCGAACAGTATATCACCCATGCTTTTGGTGATTCGGATGCCTATGCTTTTGCACATAAAGGGCGGCATATTTTTATTAAACCAAAAGCAGAACTTGCCAATACAAATCTCATCGTTGTAACTGACAAACGTAGCTATAAATTCCGTCTACAGTTTCGAAATGACCGTGCTGGAGCTACCTACGAATTAGCTTTCCATTATCCAGATACAAATGCTCAAAAGTTACAGGAAAATAGCCAACGTCTTGCCATTGAACGTGGCTTTTACAAAAGCGTGAAAGGATATAACCTTAGCTATACCATGAGCGGCAACCAAGATATTGCTCCGATTAACGCATGGGATAATGGACGTATTACCTATTTCAAGTTTCCCGCTAACATGGACATGCCATCAATTTACGTAGTGGATGCTGAAGGGAATGAAAGCTTAATACCGCGCACCGTCGTGGGCAATTCCAATGATATTATCGCTGTTCATAAGGTCAACCCTAAATGGCTTATCCGACTTGGAAAACGCGCTTTGGCTGTTTTCAATGAAGCCTATGACCCCAATGGAATACCAAACACAACTGGAACAATATCCTCGGTGGTTCATCGTATCAATAAAGGAGGTAAATGATGTTCGGCAATAAGAAAGGGGATGAAAACAATACAGGTGCAGAACTGGACTACGCCGAGCAGAAATACATTGAAGATGCATATGGTAGTTCCGAATTAGGTACAGAGCGTCGCCCGATAATTCCAGGTGCACGTGCATTATTAATGGTAGGACTCATTGTCATAGTAGCAGTGCCGATTGCTCTGACTTGGAAAGCTTTAAAAATGCGGGATACCATAGACGTTGAGGAAGAAAAACCACAACAAACAGTGCAGCAAATTATACCGAGCTATACCCCTCGCGTTATAGAAGAACCAACGGTTGTGGAAGAATTAGACAAACTAACAAAAACAGAAGAATTAACACAGGGTATTCCGCCAGCCTTAGCGCAGCTTCTTCAAACCACAATACCACCGCATTTAATCAAGGATGCGGAAGAATTGGCACGCAAGCGCATGTTAAGCTCGAGTCTTAACAACGGTGGCGGTAGTGAAAGCTCTGTAGAGCATTCAAAAAATAATACCACTGAAAGAAATGGTGGTGCATTATTCGATCAGCTCCAGCCTGTACGATTAGGTCAATCACATGCACTTCAACTCCATAACCGTGATCTCTTGATTACGCAAGGAACGTTGATAGATTGCACACTAGAAACCAAAATCGTCACGTCACAACCAGGAATGACCACATGTCATTTAACACGTGATGTATATTCTACGAGCGGTCGCGTAGTTTTGTTAGATCGTGGTTCTAAAGTCGTTGGTTTCTATCAAAGCGGCATACAGCAAGGACAGACCCGCGTTTTTGTGCAATGGTCGCGTATTGAAACGCCTTCTGGTGTTATCGTCAATCTTGATTCACCCGGCACTGGCCCTCTTGGTGAAGCTGGTATCGGTGGTTGGATTGATACACATTTTTGGCAAAGATTCGGTGGTGCAATCATGGTGAGTATAATTGGTGATTTAGGAGAATGGGTGAAAGGAAAATTTGGTCAAAGAAATAAAGACGATAAGGAGAAATCACAATATCAAAATCTGCAGGGTGCTGAATCGGTAGTTAGTGAAGTTCTTCGAAACTCAATCAACATTCCACCAACACTTTACAAAAACCAAGGCGAACGAGTGAATATTTTCGTTGCTCGAGATCTGGATTTCAGTGATGTCTACAGTCTCGTTACACGCTAATCAAATACAGAAAGATCAAGCAGTTGCACAGCTTTTGCAACCGCTTGATCATTTCTTACAAGATCCGAAAATCACAGAATTATCGATCTGTCGTCCCTGTGAAGTATGGACAAAAAGTTTTGAGGGTTGGCAGGTACATAATGCACCAGAGCTGACAAACTCTTTTTTGCAGACACTGATTACAGCCATTATCGTTTATAACGGTATGGCACCTAGAAGTATTAATTATGTGCTATTGCCCGGAGGACAGCGCGGTACAATTATACAAACACCAGCTGTCATCGATGGCGGTCTATCTTTTATGATTCGCAAGCATTCTCTCACGGTTAAAACACTAGAGGAACTCAACGAAGAAGGAGCACTCAATGGTTTTACCGATGTAAGTTTCAATAAGCCTTCAGAGAAAGAAGCAAATGACTTCCTATTGAAACAAAATTTCACACGATTGGAGCCCTTTGAAATAGAACTTCTGCAATTTAAACGTGACAGGAAAATTCTTGAATTTTTGGAAAAATGTGTACTTCATAAACGCAACATCATTATTGCAGGTAAAACAGGATCAGGTAAAACGACATTTGCCCGTTCCTTAATCGAAAAAGTACCTGTAGAAGAACGTATTATAACGATTGAAGATGTTCATGAGCTCTTTTTACCGAATCATCCTAACCACGTGCATATGCTTTATGGTGACGACATAGGCCGTGTTTCAGCTGATGAATGTTTAGATGCGTGTATGCGTCAATCGCCTGATCGCATTTTTCTCGCTGAACTACGTGGTAATGAAGCATGGGAGTATCTCAACTCCTTGAACACTGGACATCCCGGATCAATTACCACAACACATGCCAACAATGCTTTACAAACATTTGAACGGTGCGCCACATTAATCAAAAGATCGGAAGTTGGTCGTCAACTCGATCTGGAAATGATAAAGATGGTACTCTACACAACAGTTGATGTCGTGCTATTCTTCAAGGATCGAAAACTTTCCGAAGTTTTTTACGATCCGATTTTTTCTAAATCGAAAATAGCTTAAACGAGACTTTTTTCTTGAATGCATATATTTTCAATGCAAGACCAAAAAGCCTATAAAAGCCGTGACAAATTGTCACGGTTATTTTACTTAATTCAACCTTTTAAAATATCCTCCTTACCCTAACTACGCTTGCCTGCTATACTTTTAACGCTCTTACAAACCAAAGATAAAAAGGAAATGACACACTACACCCCATAGAAAAACTAAGGCATGCGCAAAGCTTCCCTTACTCTTGTATCCCATCACCTTCAATAAATTTTTATAGTTTTTTTGGAAAGTGCATACCTATATCGAAAGTGAAAAATCACTACAAAATAAACATTCTTAGAGGAAGAAGAAGCACTCACCTCACACATCACTCTCTCTCCTTATAATATTATAGTACTCGACAACTATAAACGATCATCATAAAGGCAATGACTTATATTGAACGTCCTTTTAAATACTTTCCGAGCAGCATCGTTTGATAAAAATTTCACTGTCATGCATAATTCTGGAAATTGTAGACGATACCCTTCTTAACTTTAATGACATTAATAACAACTGCTTGTGGTATCGACCTTAACTTTCAAACGCTCGTTATCATAAGCTTTAAGGCTATCTTATGAGGTGAGGAAAAGAAGAAATAAAACACCAAATTGTTGCAGTTGGAAGATTTTTTAGTTCTTACCGTTAATTGTGATCTTATGCTGAAATAAAAAAATTTATACCAGTTACGGCAATACTTTTTGATCGTATAAAAATGTACCTGTTATTGGAGTGCCTTTAAAAATGTCATTTGTTAAACTTGAAAAAGCTATTTTCTAATAAAATGTTATGTATACACACAATACAATCCCTAACTCTCCTTGTAATTAAATAAAAAAGGAAAGAGTGTTAAGAAAAATCTAAACACCCTCAAACTATAAATGTAACTTTCATTCATGACAAAATAACTTTAACAAAAGCAAAGCACTTTGATCTCAAAAGACAATACAGTGCCTTCACTTAAAGCAATTCTTGAAGCTAAAGCATTGCCAAAGACCACTCTGTAACGAGATCATTTTGAATCTAAACATGATTTAATGAGTTTTATGGATTTTTGTATCCAAAATAAGAGGCATCTCATCTAGCGCCATTGAAAAAGCAAAGCCACCATGTGCTTTAAAAAAGCTGTTTTTACAATTGGCATTATTTTTGAAAAACAGAGAGGACCAAATCATTCCATCACTTGAAGAATATCTATGTATCTGATTAAAAAAGAAAACAGTAGTGAATTGTATCTTGAAAGATCATTCTATACGCACCACTAAATGCAACATTTGAATCAGCTTCTCGAACACTAAATGAAAAAGAAATTACTATTTATTCTCTTGGGGAACTGTAGCTTCTTTATCTTGGAATTTATATATCACGCTTTACTATTCAGTAGTGTATTCGCTAAAATTCATACTCTAGATCTGTACTGACAGCTTTTTACAAGGAAAACATTTCCGTATCCACTTGCAGTACATTTTGACAATTTTTAGATAACTGAACAGCGCACCCTGAAAGAAAACATTTCGTTTCCCACGATTCACTCTCAGTAGCATCGAAAGACAGATGCCCACCTCACCAATTAAACCATTTCACGAATATCCCACCACCAGAAGCTTCTCTCACTAGAGCTCCTTTACAGACAACCAACCTCACCGAGAATCATCTCCTCCTTCAACACACCTCTCGCGACATTCTCCAACCCCAAAAACATCCAAACAAATGAAATCAACATATTGATTTATAATGAAAATTAATAATTTTTAACTTGAATGAGAGACTCAATATCATAAGATTCTTTCATTTCAACCCCTCTTATATTGATCAAAAAATATTCTCTTGCGCATTACAATTAGGAGTTAGCGTGAGAGTAAAAACACTTAAAGAAAGGTGTAAAAATACTTCTCATGAATCGCCTTAGCAAGAGCTGTCGCAACATTAAGAGCTGACAAAGAGTATGATGGTGCCAGCTTGCACCTTCACAAACGTAAAGATGCTGGGCTCAATGGCTTCACTATTATACCATTCAACTGGCACCACCGCGAAATGGGCTTATGAGCATTAAGACGATGTCTCTTTGAAACAAGCGCGTAGAAATGTGCAATCTTCATTATTTAAAAGACATTGCCGTGGATGCTTTTGAAAGCCGTAAAGATGGGCATTGATTTCTTCCCTTAAAACTTCATATTCTCCTTAAATTGGACTGTATTTCCGTTTCAGAGATTATATAAACAGGTATACGCAATACGCCCACCCCAATTTTGCATACAAAAGCTAATGCAGCCCATAAGGCTTTCATTCCGCCTTAATCTCTGTTTCAAACATACGGCTACGTTAGAGTTGGATGTTAACTTACAGGCAGAAGCAAAAACACAAGCCTTGTTAAGCAAACAACACAGAAAAAACACAAATTTTCCAGCAATAAATTAGAGAGATGTACCGGCTTTTTATAAAACACTTTGCGAAAAATAACCACAACACATCTGGCTTTGCGTCTAGCTTATCCTTACAGATGTCCGTACACATCCCTTGTGTTATATTCATAAAATCAAATTGATGGGAATATATGAACAATCTCTGCTGAGAATATGAAAGGAAAGCGTGATAGAAAAACAGATTCAAGATACATTTTCTCAATGAGATATCTCTTTTGCGCAGAAGGACTTCTCACTTTTTATGCAGTGACAGCCGCGTTGTTATCCTCATAAAAAGCCAACAAACTTTGATAGATTAATATCCATACAAAGCCTCAAAAAGCACAAAAAACATGGGGGGACGTAACTTATTCCCCTTTACTTTATCCTTGTTAACCAGTCAATTTTTAAAGGCGACGTTCAACCATGAGTTTTTTAATTTCAGCAATTGCCTTAGCTGGATTTAAACCCTTTGGACAAGTTTGCGTGCAATTCATAATCGTATGACATCGATAAAGCCGAAAAGGATCTTCTAAATTATCAAGACGCTCACCGCACATTTCATCCCGTGAATCAGCAATCCAGCGGTAAGCTTGAAGCAAAATAGCAGGGCCCAAATAACGATCGCCATTCCACCAATAACTGGGACATGATGTCTGACAACATGCACACAAAATACACTCATAAAGACCATCGATTTTTTGGCGATCCGTATAACTTTGTAACCATTCTTTCGCCGGCTCAGGCGAAACAGTTTGCAACCAAGGCTCAATCACACGGTGCTGCGCATAAAAGCGCTTTAGATCAGGAACCAAATCTTTGACAACAGGCATAGAAGGGAGAGGATACACCTTTATTGGATGCTTTACATCATCCATACCTTTGGTACAAGCAAGTGTATTTTTCCCATCAATATTCATCGCACATGAACCACAAATACCTTCACGGCACGATCGACGAAGTGTCAAAGTTGGATCAATATGATTTTTAATAAACAACAGTCCATCGAGAATCATTGGACCGCAAGCTGAACGGTCTACATAATAGGTATCAAGATGGGGGTTTTCTTCATCATCAGGCGACCAACGATAAACATGAAATTCCGTAAGTTGCGTAGCCCCTTTAGGTTTAGGCCAAACTTTTCCGGCTTTCACCTGAGAATTTTTGGGAAGCTTAATTTGTACCATAATTTATTCTCCCCTTAATAAACACGTTTTTTAGGCGCAATACGCTTTAAATCGATACCACCATCTGCTTCAGATGTTAATGGATCGACATGAACGGGTCGATATGACAACGTCACCTTGCCATCTTTTGATAAACGAGAAATTGTATGATGACGCCAATTTTTGTCATCACGCTCTGGATAATCTTCACGCGCATGAGCCCCTCGACTTTCTAGACGTGCTTCTGCAGAATAAACAGTGGTAATCGCATTAATCATCAAATTCTCAAGCTCTAATGTTTCGACTAAATCAGAATTCCAGATTAATGAGCGATCTGTTACTTTGAGATCAGACAATTCATCCCAGATTTGACTTATCCGCTGACACCCTTGTTGCAAAGACTCAGCTGTACGGAATACAGCAGCATCTTCTTGCATAGTGCGCTGCATTTTTTCACGCAACACGGCGGTTGGCGTACCACCTTGAGCAAAACGCAAACGATCAAAACGTGCTATAATCTCGTCAACAGCTTCCTCATTGATAGGTGGAATTTCAGCGTCACGATCAATCACTTCACCCGCACGAATTGCAGCGGCACGCCCAAACACAACAAGATCAATTAATGAATTTGAACCCAAACGATTAGCACCGTGAACAGAGGCACATCCAGCTTCCCCCACTGCCATCAAACCCGGTTGAACACGATCAGGCGAATCAGCTGTTGGATTGAGAACTTCCCCGTAGTAGTTAGTAGGAATCCCACCCATGTTATAATGAACCGTTGGAAGGATGGGGATAGGTTCTTTTGTTACATCAACACCTGCAAAAATCCGTGCTGACTCAGAAATTCCTGGTAAACGTTCATGCAATATAGCTGGATCAATATGGTTGAGAACCAAATGTATATGATCTTTTTTCGGACCAACACCGCGCCCTTCACGAATTTCAAGCGTTATACAACGCGAAACCAAATCACGCGAAGCCAAATCTTTAAAAGAAGGAGCATAACGTTCCATAAAACGTTCACCTTCAGAATTGACCAAATAACCTCCTTCACCACGTGCTCCTTCTGTAATTAAGCAGCCAGAACCATAAATACCTGTTGGATGAAACTGAACAAATTCCATATCCTGAAGCGGCAATCCGGCACGCGCGATCATTCCACCACCATCACCCGTGCACGTATGAGCCGATGTTGCCGAAAAATAAGCACGCCCATATCCACCGGTTGCAAGAACAACCATCTTAGCAGAGAAACGGTGCATTGTACCATCATCGAGATTCCACGCCACAACACCTGTACACACACCATCAGTCATGATCAAATCAAGCGCAAAATATTCGATAAAAAACTGTGCATTATGTTTTAGGCTCTGTCCATAAAGCGTATGCAAAATCGCATGCCCAGTGCGATCTGCTGCTGCACAAGTGCGTTGGACTGGTGGTCCTTCTCCAAACTCTGTTGTATGTCCCCCAAAAGGCCGTTGATAAATTTTACCCTCTTGCGTCCGTGAAAAGGGAACTCCATAATGTTCTAATTCGTACACAGCAGCAGGAGCATTCCGCACCAAATATTCCATTGCATCGGTATCACCTAGCCAATCAGATCCTTTCACTGTATCGTACAAATGCCACTGCCAATTATCAGGTCCCATATTGGAAAGCGACGCTGCAATACCACCCTGTGCAGCCACTGTATGTGAGCGTGTTGGAAAAACCTTTGTGATACAAGCTGTTTTTAATCCTTGCTCAGCCATGCCAAGTGTTGCACGCAAACCCGCACCACCTGCACCAACAACAACAACATCAAATTTATGATCTACGGTGCGATAAGGGGCGTTACCTGCTCTAGCGCCCAGAGATGATCCTGTGCTCACCATATTGTCTAAACCCCTAATGCAATTTTTAAGAGAGAAAAAATGATTACACCCCCCAAAACGAAACAAAATAAAATATTCAATACCAAAAATAAGATCCGCACGCTTTCATGCCGAATATAATCTTCAATCACAACCTGCATTACAAGTTTCATATGATAAAGAACTGAAAAAGTCATCAATCCCAACACAATAGTAACAGCAGGATGCGAAAGCCGTGCATGCACAACGCTATAGTCCTTCCCCACAAGTGAGAGAATAAGAATAATAAAAAATATCAAAAACGGCAGATTAATAAAACCTGTCAAACGTTCTAGCCAAAAATGCTCTGTTCCTGCATGCGCACTTCCAAGCCCACGCACTTTTCCAAGTTCTGTCCGAAAATCTTTTTTCATACCGCTCTCCACCCCAATTTAGACAATGCTATATCCAATAATCCAAATCGCGAAAGTGACGATCAGGGAAATAAAAACTGTCGCCCAAGCAGTTAACGTTGCCTTCTCTCTCGCTAAAAGACAAGGTTTCATATCCCAAACAATATGGCGAACACCGCCAACCATGTGATGAACCCCAGCAAGGGTGTAAAGAAACAAAATACAAAGCCCAGGCACAGAACCATAAATTTTATTAACTATCCCGAATGCCTCAGCGCCGCAAGCGATCGAAATTAACCAAATAGCAAGAAAGACCATTCCGAAATAAAGTGCCATACCGGTAATACGATGTGCAATTGACATCGCCATAGTAATGGACCAACGATAAATACTTAAATGGGGGGACCGAGGGCGCTCTTTTATTCTAGTTGTCTCTGTCATAAAATATCCGATCTGATTTTCACTGCAACCATATCATGAGCGAAAAGACTCAAACAAAACAATCAAGTGTATTATCATTTTCACTTGTTTTGCATCTAAAAAGTCAACACTCATAAGGTCGGTTGTCTCAAATAACGGATTAAAGGTCGCGCATAAAAAAAACCGATTGTTCTATAGACATAAGTCATAAAACTTGCCTTAATTTAGTACAATTTCATCTTCACGTCAAAGGTCAAACATCGTTTCCAAAATAAACACCCATTTTTTCAAGCTGCGCTCATTCCTATTTCGAAACATTAATAACATATGTTTCCACAATGTACTTCAACTTCAACCATCATGAGAAAAACGCATATTGTCGACAAACACTCAAAGCCACTCTTCGTAGCTACAAACACGAATCACACATAACACAAAGACAATATAAAGTCCGCTTTTTCATAAACCCTGTCTGCGGTAGCATTATTCGGCTATTGGTTTTGTAGCTTCCACTGTAACAGCTGCTTGTACTTCTTCAGCAACCTTCGTACCTTTTTTCCTATGATCCCTTTTTTCAGCGATACGAGCAGCTTTACCTCTCAAACCACGAAGGTAATAGAGTTTTGCACGACGAACCTTACCGCGACGCACAAGCTCAACACCTTCTATCAAGGGAGAATAAACCGGAAACACACGTTCAACACCTTCACCATAAGAAATTTTGCGCACTGTAAAGGTCTCATTCAGACCACCGCCTGAACGTGCAATACAAACTCCTTCGTAAGCCTGAACACGCGTCCGCGTACCTTCTGTCACGCGCACCATAACACGTACCGTATCCCCTGCTTGAAATTCTGGCAGTTGGCGTTTTGCTTCAATTTTTGCGCACTGTTCAGCGTCAAGCTGCGCGATAATATTCATTTCTTTTATCCTTCATGTTCTTTATTGAACAGTCAGAGCGCTCAACTCTTACCAAAAAAAGCTTTTTCACACATAAAAAAGAAGTTCTTTAGGCTATGCTTTACACAGGAGCGAATACACCATTCCTTAATTTTGGAACTACAGAAAACCCTTTACAGGAAAACTTTCTAAAAAGAGAGCCATGCAATACACCACCTTACAACATGAATCAAGTTTTCTGACGATTTTTATCATAAAGAGCATAAAGATCGGGACGACGTTGACGTGTTAACAATTCAGCTTGCTGTTGACGCCAATCCGCAATAGCCTTGTGATGACCTGACGTCAACACGGGGGGAATACCACGCCCTTCAAAAACAGCAGGGCGCGTATACTGAGGGTGCTCAAGCAAACCATTCTCAAAACTTTCACACTTTCCAGAAATCTCATTGCCCATCACTCCAGGGAGAAGACGGACAATAGCATCCAAGAGAACCAATGCCGCCGTTTCTCCACCTGAAAGAATATAATCACCAATAGAAACTTCCTCCAATTCCCTTGCTTCTATGATTCGTTCATCGACGCCTTCAAAGCGTCCACAAATCAACGTCACTCCACAACCAAGCGCCAAAGAACGCGCATCAGCTTGATTAAAAAGTCGCCCACGTGGACTCATCAATAACCTTGGCGAATCATGTGGACAACTATCAAGTGCAGCCGCTAAAACATCTGCCCGCATCACCATACCAGCACCACCACCGGCCGGTGTATCATCAACGCTATGATGTTTATCCAAAGCAAAATCTCTAATCTGCACTGTATCTAGGGACCATATCCCTCGCTCTAAAGCTTGCCCTGCTAAAGAATAACCCAAACAACCCGGAAACATTTCAGGATAAAGTGTTAAAATGCGCGCTTGAAACTTCATTCTTTCATCCTCGTTTTAACCCAAGTCGTTTTCTATTTTATCTTGCTCCTCATTGCCAAACAAACCAGCTGCCACTGGATCAACAACAAGAAAACCAGAAGCAATGCAAATTTCCGGTACTGCTGCCTTACTAAAGGGAATAAGCACAGTTTTGCCCGTATCCAAACGCATTTCAAGCAAATCCCCTGCTCCGAAATTTAAAAAACCACTCACTTCCCCTAAGATTTGACCGGCATAATCTTGAACACGAAGCCCAATGAGATCAACTTGGTAAAATTCATCTTCCATCAAATCATCAAGCAATTGATCACGGACAACATAAAGGCGAATCCCTTTTAAAGCCTCAGCAGCATTGCGATCTTCAATTCCTTTAAAACGCACAATCGCATTACTTTTTTGCACGCGAAGAGTTACAATTTCATAAGAACATCCCCTATCATCGTAAAGGGTACCGTAAGTCTTTAAACGCTGTGGCTCAGCACTCAAGACTTTAACCCAAACATCCCCCTTTATGCCATGAGGTTGACCAATAATGGCAAGATAGACTTTATTTTTAAGCTTTTCTCTATTATATTCACATTTCATGTAAAATATCGTCTTCTAAAAACGAATCCCTCAATTTTGTAGCTTTCTATTAAACCTTGTTGCCATATAAAAATCTTCCAAAAAGACCTTTCTTGGTAACAAAACAAATTAATTAAGGAGAAATCTTATGGCAAATGTTATGCTTTTTTACAAAGATATCACCCCAATCAACAAAGTTTCCCATAAAAATTTAAAATTTGCTCCTCCAAGTGATATGTCTTTTGCCAAGGATACTCACTGGGTTCCTTTAGCAAGCAGTGAGTACTTTCAAGCAGCTCTCCATTATCCGATTTTGTTCATGTGCGCAGAAGATGAACAAAAGAAAAAGCATTATACATCTGCTGCTCTCGTAGGTCTTTCTAATGACGAAAATGATTACATCGCCTCTGATAAAAGTTGGCAAAAAGATACTTATGTTCCAGCCTTTGTTCGTCGCTATCCTTTTGTTCTTGCACAATTTAAAGATGAAAAAGAGCTTTCTGTTTGCTTTGACCAGCAATCAGGCATGTTTAATGAAGTTGCAGGCACTGAACTTTTCAATTCAGATGGATCTATTTCTCCTTTTATGGAAGAGCGTATTCGTTTTCTCGAAAGCTTTAAAATCGCTATGGAAAAAACCGCTGAATTTATTGATGCTCTTGTGGAGATAGACCTTTTGAGCCAAAAATCGATCAATGTAAAAAACGATAAAGGTCTTTCAGCGCAATTAGAACATTTCTGGGTTGTTGATGAAGAAAAACTAAATAAATTATCCGCACATCAGCTTGCCAAACTCCATAAAAATGGCTTTTTAGGGTTGATTTTTGCGCATCTTATGTCAACGAACAATCTTTTAAAAATACTCTCTCTGAAAGGTGAAAAACACATTACCAATCATGAAGAGCAACCACAAAAAAAGGATGACGACTCTAACAATGAAACAGTGAAAAAGAAAGAGACCCTCAACTAGAGATGCCCACACAAAATGACAGTAGAAAAGACAGAAAGAGACCTCTGATTCCAGCGGACCATGCTGTTTTAGCCGCAAGGAAAAGCTGGTTGGAGTGTCTTGTACAAATGCGTCGTATGGCTTCACACACAGCGCAAGCCTATGAACGGGATACACGGCAATTTTTGTTTTTTCTCTGTCAACATTTAGGGTGTGAGCCAACCTTCACTGATCTTGCCAATTTGCGCATCACAGACTTGCGTGCTTATTTGGCTCATCGTCGTACACACAACATAAGTGCCCGCTCTTTAAGTCGAGAAATGGCAGGTTTGCGCTCTTTTTTCCACTACTTATCCCGCGAGGGGATCGTCAGCATCCCTGCTGCTAAACTTATCCGAACCCCTAAACAGCCAAAATCGCTACCGAAATCTTTGGCAATAAAATCAGCACTGCATGTCGTTAAACAAGAGAATCAACAGGAAAGTGAACCATGGATAACTGCCCGCAATGCTGCTGTCTTAATGCTCCTTTATGGCTGTGGAATGCGAATATCAGAAGCCTTAAGCCTCACACCAGAACAATTTTCTGATCCTAACAAAACAAGTTTATTCGTAACCGGAAAAGGAGGGAAAACACGTCTTGTCCCTCTCATCAAAGTCGTTTACGAAACTGTACAGAATTATCTCAAATGTTGCCCATATCCTTTAGTGAACAAGCAACCAATGTTTCGCGGCGCTCGAGGTGGCCCTTTGCAGCCAGCCATTATTCAACGAGCTGTTCGGAATTTACGCGCTCACTTGGGGTTACCAGAAACTGCTACACCTCATACACTGCGCCATTCTTTTGCGACTCATCTTTTGTCACGCGGAGGAGATTTACGTACCATTCAAGAACTTCTCGGCCATGCTTGTCTTTCCACCACACAAGCTTATACCCATGTAGACACAGATCGCTTGTTGAAAATTTATCAAAAAGCACACCCCCGCGCCTAAAAGTTCGAAAATACAACACATTGATTGATAAAGATAACTCATCGTTTTGCAACTTGAATGAGAGACCCGAATATCATGAGATGCTCTCATTTCGAATCTGTTTATGGTGAATCAAACAAAACCATTCCTTTACATGTCATAAGCAAAGCTGGCGTGTGGGTAAAAACCGTTTAAGAAAGGAATAAAAATACCTCTTATGAATCGTTCCAATGCAAGTGCTGTCGCAACATTGGGAGCTAGCAAAGAGTATGAGGATTTCAGCTTACACTTTCACAAGCGTAAAGATGGTGGTGCTCAATAGCTTTACCGCTATACTCTTCACAAACGACATCGTGAAATAGGCTTAGGTGCCTTAAGAGATATCTCTTTAAAACAAGCACGTGAATGTGCAACACAATGGGCGTTCTGTTTTGCGTGAGGGGTGTAACTCTATTAAAAAACATGAGAAAAAAAGCATGAACCAATGCGTAATCTCCATGATTTAAAAGATATTGCTTTGGACACTTTAAAAAATCCTAAAACTGAATTAAAGAATAGTGGTAAAGATGGGAACTGATTTCTCCTCTTAAAATTTCATATTCTCCTAGGTTATTTACCTGTTTCAGAAATTAGCCAAACAGAGATACACAATATTCTTGCTCTGATTTGGCACACAAAAGCTGGAACTGCTAATACAACACCGATACGTCTTAATCCGCATTAAACAGATTCAATCTCGAGTGCTAAAGCATGAACACATGTCGCTAACTCTTTCTGTAAAACTTTATAAATTTCCCGATGTATCTCTATGCGTGTCATACCCGAAAAAGAAGAAGACAGAATTTTCACTCGGAAATGCGTTTCCCCTTTACCATCAAAAGCATGTTCATCATGACGATGACCCGCATGAAGATGACTCTCATTAATCACCTCAAGTCTCTGCGGATGAAAAGCTTCCTGAAGCTTCATCTTGATCGTTGTTTGAATCGTGGTAGACATTTTTATTCCTTCACAAAATGAACGCTACAATGAATATTTTCATTATCAAATAAGTGTGAAAATAAATTTTTCAAAAGTCAATTCTTGTCAAAGCAATCGATTTTGCATAAACCTAGAGATATGGCAATAACATCTAAATTATTCGACTCAATTCGAATCAGCTCAAATAAAAAGCAACAGGCTGAATCACAAGCACAACAGTGCCAATGGGAAGGCTGTGAAAAAGCAGGAACTCATAAAGCACCAGCAGGCCGCAATCACGAAGGGCAGTATCTGCATTTTTGTATTGATCACGTGCGTGCTTATAATAAAAATTTTAATTACTTCTCTGGCCTTAGCGATAAAGATATTGCAAAGTTCCAAAAAGATGCTCTCACAGGACATCGTCCAACATGGCCCACAGATCTCAGCAATGGCGTATCGAAAAAGACAGCCACTAACTATGCGAAAATTCGCTCTGGAACAGCTGCCTATCAAAACCGTATGCGTGATCCATTCAGTTTGTTCACGCAACGTCATTCAGCCAATACGTTCTCACGAAAGTTGAAACCCTTAGAAGCTAAAGCTTTTGATACATTAGGCTTGCAAGCAAATGCTTCAGCTGAAGATATCAAAACGAAATACAAGGAATTGGTCAAAAAACACCATCCTGACACCAATGGTGGCAATCGTTCTTCAGAAGAGCGCTTTCGCGATGTTCTGCACGCCTATAATTTATTAAAAAAATCCGGTTTGTGCTAAGGCGCCATACTTAATATGAGCCTTTCTCATCCAAATCATCATTGCTTTTTCAAGAGGTTACAAAACATAGAGTAAAGCACCTTTTATAGAGCATTGCATAAGCGCCCTAACTCCTGTATCGTTCTCTGACGAATGAAAATAAACAGCGTACTTTTTCCGAAAAACAATGACAAAAACGAAGCTTACAGCCGAAAACGTACCCGATATCACAGTCTCCGCTCGTGATCTGTTCAATATTGATACGGATATAAAAGTACCTGCTTTTAGCACAAAAAGTCCCCATGTTCCTGATTTAGATCCCAATTATCTTTTTGATCAACAAACCACGTTAGCGATTCTAGCAGGCTTTGCATTTAACCGCCGTGTTATGGTCTCCGGCTATCATGGAACGGGTAAATCAACACATGTTGAACAAATTGCTGCACGTCTTAACTGGCCCTGTATTCGAATTAATCTCGATAGTCACGTTAGCCGTATCGATCTTGTAGGAAAAGATGCTATTATTTTGCAAGATGGGCTTCAAATCACGGAATTTAAAGAGGGCATTTTACCATGGGCTTATCAAAACAATATTGCTCTTGTTTTCGATGAATATGATGCAGGCCGTCCCGATGTCATGTTTGTTATCCAACGCGTTCTTGAATCCTCTGGACGACTGAGCTTGCTTGATCAAAGCCGTGTCATTGCGCCTCATCCAGCATTTCGTCTTTTTGCAACCGCAAACACCATTGGTCTTGGTGATACGACAGGGCTTTATCATGGCACACAACAAATTAATCAAGCACAAATGGACCGCTGGTCTATTGTGACAATATTAAATTATTTACCGCATGATAAAGAAGTTGCTATTGTCTGTTCGAAAGTTAAATCCTTTCAAACAGCTGAAGGAAAAAAGACAATTTCAAAAATGGTGCATGTTGCTGATATGGTACGCCAAGCTTTCATCAATGGGGATCTTTCAACAGTCATGAGCCCGCGGACTGTTATTCATTGGGCAGAAAATACCACAATTTTTCAAGATGCTGGGTTTGCCTTTCGGTTAACCTTTCTCAATAAATGTGATGAACTCGAACGTGCCACTGTCGCAGAATTCTATCAACGTGCCTTTGGACAAGAGCTTTCCGAATCACTCATTCATGGTGTCTTGCCTTAAGGGATACGTCAATCATGGCCGCAAAGGTTGGCGACAATAATAAAAGTCCGAAAAACCACGCTTCCAACAGTACCCTTGATGCTGAAGCGTTTAAAAAAGCACTTTCCACCTGTATCCGTGCAATTGCAGGCACAAACAACCTTGAAGTTACCTTTAGCCACAACAGACCATCCCTGAGCGAAAATTATGCGCGCTTACCGGAACCACCACTACACGCAACAGACAAAGATATAATTGTCACCCGCGGACTAGGCGATTCCATGGCTTTGCGCAAAGCATGGCATGATAGCAACATCCACACGCGATTTGCTCCAATAGAATCAGAAGCACGCGCTGTGTTTGACGCTCTCGAACAAACACGTGTTGAAGCAATCGGCACTTTAGCTATGGAGGGAATGGCAAAAAATCTTGATAGTATGCTAGCTGATAAGTATCAAAGAGCGCATTATCAGAAGATTAGCACCCAAAGTGAAGCACCTATTCAAGAAGCGATTGCGCTTTTATTGCGTGAAAAAATAACAACGCGCCCTCCCCCAAAAGAAGCTGGACCTGTCTTAGAGTTATGGCGTCACGCAATTGAAGAAAAAGCCGCAGCAGAACTAAACGAGCTAACACATCATGTTCATAATCAATGCGCTTTCGCGCGGATTGTTCGTCAAATGCTTGTTACACTCAAAATGGCAGTCCAACTAGAAGAAGATTCTGAAAGCGCAAACACCAAAAAGTTAACAAACGGAAGTGAACCCCAAAACCAAACCGAAGAAGAGAGCGAAAACGAAAAACACACCCAAAGTGAAGAACAAACAACAACTGAACAAGAAAATGATGTGCAAGACGAAGGAAAAACGCAAGCAACAAAATCAAGCGATGACGATATAATAGAAGAAGAACAAGAGAGCGTTCGACAAGAAAAACCAAGCAAATCCAAACGCCTTCTAGCTCTTTCGGAACAGATGGAAAGACTTAGCAATTATAAAGTTTTCACCCGTCAATTTGACGAAGTTTTGGAAGCGACCGATTTTTGTTCTGAAAGCGAATTGGACCACCTACGCCATTGCCTTGATAAGCAAATCAATCATCTCCAAAGCATTGTTGGGCGCTTAGCAAACCGCCTACAGCGCCGTCTGATGGCACAACAAAATCGCAGTTGGCATTTTGATCTCGAGGAAGGATATCTCGATACAGCACGACTTACACGCCTTATTATTGATCCAACACAACCACTCTCTTTCAAAATGGAAACCAATACCCAATTTCGGGATACGGTTGTTTCACTTCTCATTGATAATTCAGGATCAATGCGCGGACGCCCGATTACTGTTGCGGCAAGTTGTGCGGATATTTTAGCGCAAACTCTTGAACGTTGCGGAGTTAAAGTTGAAATTTTGGGCTTTACCACTAAAACTTGGAAAGGGGGAAAATCACGCGAAAAATGGCTCAACCAAAACAAACCCCATAATCCTGGGCGCCTAAATGATTTGTGTCATATCATCTATAAAAGTGCCGATACACCGTGGCGTCGAGCAAGACGCAATTTAGGTTTGATGATGCAGGAAGGATTGCTGAAAGAAAATATCGATGGTGAAGCCCTCATTTGGGGGCATCAACGTCTTCTCTCACGACGCGAACAGCGTCGCATTCTCATGGTCATTTCTGATGGAGCACCTGTTGACGATTCAACACTATCCGTTAATTCCAGCAATTATCTTGAAAAACATTTACGCGCAGTGATTCAAGAAATCCAAACACATTCACCTATAGAACTCATTGCCATTGGAATTGGTCATGATGTCACACGCTATTATCAACGCGCTGTAACAATTATGAATGCTGAAGAACTAGCCGACGCTATAACAAAACAATTAGCAGCGCTTTTCAGTGATAACAAACCTCGTTCCTTATAAAAGATTTTAAGAAAAAGCCTCCAAAAAAGACTAAATTTAAATATTTGAAACATATGAAGTTACACAATACCTATAGCGACCATATCTCTCAAATTCTACACTAACGAAATACAATGTAAAATCTTCTCTATTTTAAGTACTGTGCATCTTATAATTTGAGATAAAATAAATTGTGAGAACGCTCCATTTGTAAAGAATAGGCGTGTTGCTAGAATGAAGTATGACATAAAGTGCAGAGAGTTGGCAAAAATTTTACCCTTTATCGAAGAAAAGTTTCTAGAATACGCATGACAACCCAAAACCTTACCGTCGTTTGAAGGCATTCATGGTGTTAAAAATGGAAGCTTAATGGTGAGGAGCTCCATTTACCTTAGGCAAATAACCTAGTACTCTTAAACCTTATAAATCCTAGTGTAAGAAAGGGATCTCACATCCGATTTTCAAACAGCTTATAAAAAACTATGGAGTATGAGAGTAAAGCTGTAAAGATTGATACCACCTTTGTTCTAGTTCATTCCTGTACCAAATTTATAGAGATCAGCATAAAAGAGAAACGTTAAAAAGAAACAGAAAAATTTGCCACAAAGAGTCATGCTGTAGTGAATTTCCTAAGGAAAATCTTTACGCTTTCTTTTCACTCTGGAAAATTAGAGTACTATGACTCAAACACCTTCGCTTATTGAAGGAGATGAAAATACACAAAGTGAAGTATGCTCATAAAGATTCTATCCAAACGCACAAAGAGTTGGGATGAGAAAACAAAATCGCCTCTCTACCCTTTTCTTTTTCTCAAACAAGAAAACACAGCAAAACAATGATGAACGCTTTTAAAAGCGCCACGCTATCGAGAGCTTCTTCAAGAGAACCAATCACTTCAGATGTATCTTCTAGCAATTGGATAAAAAAGCTTCTTTTTATGGGATTGCTAGCCTACTCTTTAATCATCACACAATGAGAAAATGAGCCATACTAAACCTTGGGAACACAAGAGAATAATAGTGTTATCCGTTACAAATCAAATTGCGAATGACCCTTTGGCGTATTCGAGTAAAGAGGGATCTTCAAACTGCTAAGAATCGTTCCATAGGGAATCAGCATAAACAAACTCATAACAATTTTTACCAAAAAATCGCCAAAAGCAAGCGAGAACCAAACCGGAATCTCAAGTCCAAAGAAAACTGTACTCTCCACAAGTGAGCTATTAGCGTAACCTGTCACCTGATCGATAAAAGCAAAAGAGCTAGAAAAAGCAAGAGCAAAAAACAAAACTGTATCCAAGGCTGAGCCAACAAACGCTGCTGCTAAAGGAGCTTTCCACCATGTTTTACGCCGTAAAGGAGTAAAAACAACAATATCGATAAGTTGCCCAAATAAAAATGCTAAACTAGAAGCAACTGCAAGCCGTGGAGTAGCCAAAATCCAAGAAACAAAAACACCCGCAAAAAAACCAACATAAACCACACGTCGCGCTGCAGCTGGACCATAGAAACGATTGGTCAAATCATTAATCAAGAAAGAAAATGGATAGGTAAAAGCACCATAGGTCAAAATCTCATTTAAATCCAACCAGTAAACGGGATATTGAACCAGAATATTAGAAGCAGTCACAGCAAAGCACATTGCAAAGACAGAAAAGGCAATATACCTTCTCTTTTGCTGTTCGAACAGAAAACCATGCACTGAAGACATTTCTTAACCTAGGATATGCAACCAATCACATGCAATGATCAAAAAGCTAAAAGCCAAACAACAGCGCCACTTAAATGGGAGCAAACAATCCAGCTTGATGACAAACAAAGACGGCTACGCAGCTGCTTGTTCAGCCTTTTTCTTAACAATCTGACGTTTTAACAAACGTGCACGTTGCGACAATTCCTTATCATCGGATTTCACTAAAAAGCCGTCAAGACCACCGCGGTGCTCAACAGAACGCAGAGCGCTGGCCGAAACGCGCAAACGGTAACTTTGCTGTAACACTTCCGAAATCAATGTCACATTGCAAAGATTTGGTAAAAAACGACGGCGGGTCTTATTATTTGCATGACTAACATTATTGCCATACTGAACCGTTTTCCCTGTCAATTCGCAGGCACGAGACATAAACTTCACCTTTAAACTCTAAGAAACTCTCAAATCCCAATCCCAGCAAAACAAAATGAGTGCAAAAAACACACCATACCGCCTTGAGCAGATATTACTAGGAAGTTGTGTTTTAATAGGGTCTTGATAACAAAAGGTCAAGTCTTTTGTAAAGCCTTTTGCATTCCTTGTTGCTAATTCTTTTAATTTTTTCCTTAAACCAAGGCATACAAAATGTTTTTTTTAACGCTTAACCATGCTAAAGGATATACACCCATGCTGTAAAGGAAGCATTAATCATGAGCAAAACAGACCACTCCATGACAGAGCTTCAAAAAACACACATACGATTTTCTTCTCTTCTGTTCGGTATTTTATGTGTGTGTTTTTTTCTTCTCTTCAGTGCACTAGGTGTTTGGCAAATACAACGATTAAACTGGAAAACCAATCTTATCACCAGCGCTCATCAACGTATTCATTTGCCCCCCATCAAAGCCCCCCCCAAAAATCAATGGGAGCAAGTTACTTTTGAGAAAGATGAGTATCGACCTGTCATCATCACAGGAAAATTATTGATCGATAAAAATATTTTGGTCACTGCTGTTGCTCAAGAAACCACCGGCTATTGGGTTTTAACCCCTTTACAAACAGCGGATAATGCACTGACCTTTATAAATCGTGGTTTTATCCCCATGGACGCGCGCAACAACTTTCAAAATCCAAAACAATCACACACGAATGACTCACTTTATCAAGATTCTTCTACAAACACAGAGCAAACCACAATTATAGGTTTATTGCGAATGAGCGAAAAAAATGGCTTTTTTCCACGTAAAAATAACCCTGATAATGATCTATGGTATACACGTGATCTTCCCACTATGGCACAAAAACTTGGTCTCTCGACTGTTGCTCCTTATTTCATTGATGCGGAGAAAAAAACAGCCACGCAAAAAGATCTCCCCATTGCTGGTCTCACTGTTGTACACTTCCGAAACAATCATCTTGTCTATGCTATTACGTGGTTTATCTTGGCAGCGGGCATCTTAGGTGCCTCTCTTGTTTTGCTACAACAAAAAAAATAAAATGAACTTAATACCACTTGTTCTTTATGAAGAAAAATTCCGGCTTCAGATTTATGATGTTTGAAATGAAAAAAGACGTAAGACCAAAACACTCTTACCTCTTTGTGAAAGGGATAAGCATTTCACTTTAATAAACACTTACCTTCTCACAAGGTCTATCAAGTTATCATAGCAAAAATACCGCATACTTGACTGCTTTCAAAAACAACAGCAAGCTTAGCAAAAGATATATATCCCTATTCTTGCAATAGCTTACTCACCTAGAATACAGCCACATAAAAGCCCACCCTAGATTACAACTTACAATAAAATATGCCCGTGCATTCAAAAATTAACGAGACCTACGCGAAAAATGTCGCGCAACCGAATCAATATCGCCCCGATTAATACCAAGATCATTGAGTTCATAAGTTGAAAGATGACTTAACGCATTAACTGTCCGGCGATAACGACGCCAATTACTATAGGAACGCAGAATATTCATAACTTTTACTCAAACCTTATGTTACACCTCATAAGACATAATGATAGAGCAAATTACAAAAAAGAGTTGTGCTATAACTGCATAACTGGCATGCATTTACAACACAAAAAACGTATCTTGTTCAAACAGAAACTACCACCTCAATGCGAAAGCAGTAGCAACACTGGAAGCTGACAAATAGTGTCACGGGCGCCAGCTTGCATTTCATAAACGTAAAGGTAGCTGTACACAATGAATCGTGCATTACCGTTCCATAGACAGGAATCATGAAATGAACTTAAGAGCAACCAAATATGTCCTTCTTAAAGCAGGTACGTGTTAGCTGTGCCACGGTGTGCTCTTGTTCAAGAGAACCAACCACCACGAAATTGTTAATGACGAAAATGCCGCACACCCGTAAAAACCATTGCCAAACCATGCGCATCCGCTGCAGCAATGACCTCTTCATCACGCATGGATCCGCCCGGCTGAATAATCGCCGTTGCACCCGCTTCAGCAGCTGCCAATAGACCATCTGCAAAAGGAAAAAATGCATCCGATGCTACCACCGACCCTTTTGTGAGAGATTCTGTTAAACCTGCTCTCTGTGCACTTTCTTCAGCCTTACGCGCAGCAATTTTAGCTGAATCAATCCGGCTCATTTGGCCGGCGCCAATTCCAACTGTTGCACTATTTTTTGCATAAACAATAGCATTTGATTTGACATGTTTAGCAACCCGAAAAGCAAATTGAAGATCACGCATTTCATCTTGGCTTGGTGCCCGCTTTGTCACCACTTGCAGTTTGAGATCATCAACAACCATATTATCACGCGACTGGACTAAAATTCCGCCCGCAAGTGTTTTGGCAAGAAGACCTCCACAACGTAGATCAGGTAAACCACCTGTTATCAACAAACGAAGATTTTTTTTCTTCGCAATGATTTCCCGCGCACCCATTGTTGCATCAGGAGCAATAATCACTTCCGTGAAAATTTTGATAATTTCTTCGGCACATTCTTCATCAAGAGGTTGATTTAAAGCGATAATCCCACCAAATGCCGACACATTATCACACAGAAGAGCCTTCAAATAAGCCTCTTTTAAACTCTGCCCTTCTGCAACACCACAAGGATTGGCATGTTTAATAAGAGCAACAGCAGCAGTTCTTTTGGGATCAAATTCTGCCACAAGTTCAAATGCTGCATCTGTATCATTCATATTGTTATAAGAAAGTGCCTTACCTTGCAAAAGTTTGGCTGTTGCAACACCAAAACGTTTCTCACTATTGCGATAAAATGCCGCCTGTTGATGCGGATTTTCCCCATAGCGCATAACGCTTGCAAGATGACCAGAAAAGCTCTGCCAAGATGGTGTTTCAATCTTTAAATCCTTTGCAAACCACGTCGCTATCGCCGCATCATAAGCAGCAGTGTGTGCAAAAGCGCGCATTGCTAATTGGCGTCGCACAGACAAGCTTAAACACCCATCATGCTGCTTTAATTCAGCGAGAACCAAATCATAGTCACTCACTGCTGTTACAACACCGGTATAAGCATGATTCTTTGCCGCCGCACGAATCATTGCCGGTCCACCAACATCAATATTTTCAAGAATGGTTTGTCCATCAGCACCAGATTGGGAAGTCTCTTCAAAAGGATAAAGATTCACCACCAGAAGATCGATTCCATGAATACCATGCTTTTCCATAGAATCCCTATGGCTAGGATCCTGTCTTACGCCCAAAAGAGCACCATGAATCAAAGGATGAAGTGTTTTGACACGCCCATCCATTATTTCTGGAAACCCTGTAACTTCAGCAACATCTTTTACCACTAAACCAGCAGCCATTAAGGCTTTCGCTGTTCCTCCTGTTGAAATCAATTCAACACCGTAAGCGTGAAGCGCTTGTGCAAACGCAACCAAACCTGTTTTATCAGACACGGAAAGAAGAACACGACGAACCCGATGAAGATCAGGTATGGGAAAATTTTTCGCAACAACACCCATAACAGAAAACCTAAAAATAAAATGGTTAAAATTCAAGAAAAACGAGTTTAATACAATTATAGCACACGCCTTTATCAAAATATACCGAAAGGATAGAATGCTTTTCTTTTAACACACAAAGAACAACTCTCGCTTTATCGATATTATAAAGAAGTGCATCATTGCTCCAATTGACGACGCGTAAAGCGCCAACGAACTTTTTCTTGAAATGCAGGGCGAAAATACAAAACAATCTGTTGTGTACGTTGCGGACCTGTTAATCCAGTAAAATCAATTGAATCTTCAAGACAAATATCAGCGTCAGGTGATATAAAATACCACTCTTGACCATCTCCTACGGCTAAACGTACACAACTGCCATCAAAATTGACCTCAACTTGCGGATGAAGATGAAACCGAACGGCAACAGTATTCTGTTCATTTTGTCCTGCCTTATGTCTCTTTGATTGACTTTTATGTGGCATAAAAAAACGATCAAAACCTTCAATCATTGAACCATTTGTCGCTAAAATAAGACCGCGTTCGTGAACAATATTAAAAGGCCGCACATAACCATTATGGCTCGCAATAAAACCAGTCTTCTCTGAATCATCTATACGCCGCACTTTAACATCCGTTGCTCCCTCAAGTAAAAAGGAAGCCCCACGGCTCTTTTTTTTACGAAAAACGCCTACCGAACAATCATTAACCGTTGCCGTTGAATGTGCTGCGGTGACACGCCCGAAATGTCGATACTTCTCACTCCCATAAGGATTAACACCCGTATTGATAATAAAGCGGCTCCCTTGAGAAGACATTTCAAAAGACAAACACCCCGAACAAGCATGCTCCGCAGCAAAACGTGGTGGAAAGGGGCCTGTATCTGCAAGGACTGTCGTTCGATTGGCTTGTAAACGCTGAAACCCTGAATAACGTGCATAACTAAAAGGATGCCCCACCGTTTCATCAAGATCTAAAACTGCCGATAAACGTTCAGGAACAAGAGGTCCAACCCCATTAAAATGAGCCAATGTTTGATCTTCATGGATAAAAAATCGCAAAGCAGGCAACATACGTTCAACAGAATCAATAAGAATACGCGGCGCTGTTTCATTGCTATGCATAAAAAGATGACGTAATGATAATAAATCTGATAATAAATTAAGCAAGATGAGAGGACTACGCGAAATATGTCCACCATCGACCAAAATCTGACGCGAAAGCTCCTCTGTAAGAGTGGTTTGCGCCTTTTTCTTCATTGCCGCAGACACAGGCAAAGCGAGAGATGCAAATGTCAAAGCTACTGCTGCATGTAAGCGCTGATCATCGTGTTCCATACCGCAAATCGCTATGCGTAAATAACGAAATTGGAAACCAAGCGCACGCAAAAAACGCTTTTCAAACCGCTCACTTGCCCCCTCCAACAACATTTTCGAATGACAAATCCACGAAATCAAACGCCGTGCCACAACCGGCCCACTCCAAGGCAATCCTTTTACTTTCTTACCACACTGATCAAGCCAATCCTCCAAGAGCGCACGTGCATGCGCTGCTGCCAAATTACTGTCTGCTGCCGTCATATGTCGCAACCAATGAAAATCATGCAAAGCTGCTTCCCATTCTGACGTTGGTGAAACTAATGAAAAAGGTGAAACAGCGCCAGAATGAACAATATGTCCAGCAAAAGCAAAACGACCGTGGTAAAATTCATGCGCCATCATCGGATCAGCTAAGTGCAAATCAATAGGGTGCGCTAAAATTTTATGAGGACGAAACCCCGAAAATCGCCAACGAAACAGGGGGCCAACTGATAAACGCCGTATAAATTGGTGTATCATATACACGAAGTCCGACGCCTTTACCTGAGAACCTTTTACCGCAATCGCCACAATCTCATCTCCGTACGTACCGAATCGTGTACAATTTCAGCCATTTTAGTAAATGAACCGTTAATCAAACGACTTTTCGGAAACGCGCTGCAAAAAAACCATCCATTCCTAACAACATTTTTTTCTCGGCATCAAAGTTTTTATGACAAAAATCAGCAGGCGTTGTGCGCAAAGTCCCCGTAGAAGACAGCAAATGCGCCAGTGCTCCCATCTCCTCTTTACAAATAGGCTCTAAAACAATGTCACCACACGCCGATAAAATTTTCTCAACAAGATCTTCACCTTCTTCTCTTGCCAACGAACAATTAGAAAAAACAATACGCCCATCCTTTTTCACCAAAGCAATTGCCGCCAAAAGCAAATCATATTGCAATGCAGCAAGTTTGACGACATCGTCCATCGATTTCGTCCATAAGATATCTGGATGACGACGTATCGTTCCTGTAGAAGAACAAGGAGCATCAAGAAGAACAGCATCAAAAAGCTGATCGGGATGAAAATTTCTCACATCCCCCTGCCAAGTACGGACTGAAAAATGAAGCCGCTCCATATTTTCATTTAAACGTTTTAACCGATTAGCGGACATATCAACAGCTGTCACATCAGCTCCTTGCAAAGCAAGTTGCGCCGTTTTTCCCCCAGGGCTCGCACAAAGATCAGCAACCCGTTTGCCACGAATATTCCCAAGTAAACAAGCAGGCAATGCTGCTGCAAAATCCTGAACCCACCAAGCCCCTTGCCTATACCCTGGTAAATCAGAAACAGCACAATCTAAATTGCTCAGTCGAACGGAATCATTGGGCAAAGCAACACCTCCAAGACGTTTAGCCCATCCAACACTATCAGATTTAACAGTTAAATCGAGAGGTGGTTCAACACTTTGAATTGCCAAAATCTGATCAGCCTTTTTTGCTCCATAGGTTGACACTAACAGCTGTCCAAACCACGCTGGAACCCCTTCAATGACAGGCGCTTGCTGACGTAACACACCCGCCTCACGTGCAACATTACGTAAAAGAGCATTCACCACTCCTGAAAAGCGACGAAGACGGGGATCAATTTTAGCCACACGCACGGCTAAATCAATCGTAGCATGATCGGGGATATCAAGATAAAGAATTTGTGCTGCACTGATATGCAAAAGATGCTGAAGTGAAAATGCTTGTGAAGGCAACGGTCGTGATAAAAAGCGCGATAAAGCAGCTGAAATCTGCCCCCGATGACGCAACGCCGCTGCCAAAATGGCTCGGCACAACAAACGATCTCTATGCGAAAGCCCTAAATACTGTGGATGCCCATGCTCATTATCCGTCAAACCAGACAGAGATGCGTGCTTATCAAGCACCGCCCCTAAAAGACGAACACACACCTGCCGTATAGCTAATCCAGGAACATGCTTTTCGGACATACGCCCCACTTTCACGCGTTTCAATACAACACCCTGATACCTTTGCTCCCTAAAGAGCTTTATGATCGAGATTTCTTTGAATCTTCATAACGAAGCCAAGAAGGACGCTTTGTGACTCGTTGAAAAGCATTTTTTTTATGCAAACCACCCTCCTCATTCCATCCCATATTTTTGACCATTTCTCCCTTCATCTCTTCCGCCTGCCGATAAAGAGCAGCAATACGATTCTCCGTCGCCGGATGCGTAGAAAAAAGGCTATCAGCTCCCTCACCGCTCAAGGGATTAATAATAAACATATGTGCTGTTGCAGGATTATGCTCTGCTTCTTCATTGTATTGCGCGCGTCCACCGCCCGCAATTTTACGCAACGCTGAAGCCAACCATAAGGGATTACCACATATTTCAGCACCCCGCCGATCAGCAGCATACTCACGCGTACGGCTAATAGCCATTTGCACCAGCATCGCTGCAAAAGGTGCAACCAACACAGCAATGATACTCCCAATCGCCCCAGCGCCATGAGAATGTTCTGAAGAATTACGCTGTCCCCCCATAAAAAAAGCAAAATTGCCAAGCATCGAAATTGCTCCAGCAATTGTTGCTGTCAGCGTCATTGTTAAAGTATCACGATGCTCAATATGGGCTAACTCATGCGCCATAACGCCTGCAATTTCCTCTGCACTCAACTGCTCTAACAATCCGGTACTTGCAGCAACGGCTGCATTCTGAGGATTACGTCCCGTAGCAAAAGCATTTGGCTGTGCACTCTCAATAATGTAAACTTTTGGTTGAGGAAGAGAAGCTTTTCGAGCTAAATTACTTACAATCTGATAATAAACGGGTGATGAATTGTGATCAACTTCACGTGCACCGTACATGCGTAAAACAATTTTATCCGAATTCCAATAAGAAAAAAAGTTTAAACCACTCGCTATCAAAAGTGCAATGATCATGCCATTGCCCCCTCCAATCAGAAAACCAACTCCCATAAAAAGAGCGGTCATAAAAGCCAAAAGCATGGCCGTACGCACTATGTTCATTACTCAAAAAACTCCATGATAAAAATCAATCAATACTATATGATGGGGTTTTCTTTCTGCTTCTTCAATGGGATAAGGTTAAAATGAATAAAAAAGACGAGAAAATAAGCAAACAAAAAGCAACGGTTTATAAACCGCAATCTCTCTCTCCCGCAGCACAACGCGCCCTCCATGAAGCTGAAGAAAGGCGTAAACATGAAAAAAACGAAGATAAACCTTTAGAAAATGGAGGACGCGGCGGCAAAGACCCTTCACGCTATGGAGATTGGGAAATTAAAGGCCGCGCCATTGATTTTTGAAAGTCTCACGTCGATTCTTTTAAAAATCAACCACCCTCTCAAGAAGATCTGTTTTTGTCGATAAAAACGGAAGGTGGCTGTATTTTCTATTAAAAACTTCAAAATACGCTCAATTATGTTTTCAGAGTAATCACGCCTCTGCTGAAGAAGCAGCTGCTTCTTCAGCAGCTTGTTTTGCAGCAGCTATACGCTCTTGTGCTTTTTTGCCAGGCTCACCTTTTTGTGGATTATTGCGAACCGAGCGCTTTTTCAAACCAGCAGCATCCAAAAACCGTAAAACACGATCTGTTGGCTGTGCCCCTTGACCAAGCCAATACTGGATACGTTCTTCATTAAGTTTTACACGCGGTCCATCTTTAGGCAACATTGGGTCCCATGCACCAACACGTTCAAGAAACCGCCCGTCGCGCGGACTACGAACATCCGCGACAACAATATGATAATAAGGACGCTTTTTTGAACCTCCGCGGGACAAACGAATTTTTAATGCCATATTTTATCTCCTATAATCAACTCTGGCTTTCGTTTAAAATTACTTGTTTTGTTTTTTGCTCTTCAGCAATAACTTCATGGTTATGTACAACTTCTTTAATGATAAATTTTAAAAATCTTTCTGCAAAATCGGGATCAAGATGACTGTCTATAGCCAATTGCCGCAAACGTGCTACCTGATGTTGCTCACGTACAGGATCTACTGTAGGTAAATCATAACGCGCCTTTAAGTGTCCAACAGCATCCGTACAACGAAAACGCTCTGCCAAAACATGAATCAAGATTGCATCAAAATTATCAATGGACGCTCGTAAATACGCTAATTCGTCCAATATTTTTTCCTGCATCATACTTCCTTCCCTCTTTACATCTTATTTTTTCTTGGGACGCTGAGGAAAATTTCCCCTATCGGCAATGCCATTGGAAAGACCAGGAAATGTAAGTCCACGGCTTGGGAGACCAGGTAAAACCTTCCCTCCATTACCACTCTCAATTTGCTTTTGAAGTGTTGAGAGCTGCTTTGGATCAAACCCTGATAAATCGGGAAGTGTTGCAGAATCTCCGCCAACGGCTCCCATACCACCAAGCCCCATTTTGGCGCCAAGTCCTCCCAACATTTTTCCCATCAAACCGCCTTTTCCCTTACCTCCTATGGCTTTCACCATATCAGCCATTTGGCGATGCATTTTCAAAAGCTTATTAATATCAGCAGCACTCGTACCAGAGCCCTTAGCAATCCGTTGTTTACGGCTATGTTTCAAAATTTCAGGATTAGCACGCTCAAGAGGAGTCATTGACGAAATAATAGCCAATTGACGATTAAACAAACGGTCATCAAGTCCCGCGGCAGCAATCTGATCTTTTACCTTACTAAAACCCGGTAGCATTCCCATAATGCCACCCATTCCCCCAAGTTTTTTCATTTTCTGCAATTGTTCTGCCAAGTCATTGAGATCAAATTTTCCAGCCTGCATTTTTTTTGCAAAAGCAGCTGCTTTCTCATGATCCATTGTTTCAGCAGCTTTTTCCACCAAAGAAACAATATCGCCCATTCCGAGAATACGATCAGCAATACGACTGGGATGAAACTCTTCTAAAGCATCTATTTTTTCACCGGTCCCGATTGCTTTAATCGGCTTTCCCGTAACAGCTCGCATTGAGAGAGCAGCACCACCGCGCCCATCACTATCCATCCGTGTTAAAATAATTCCTGTAATTCCCACACGCTCATCAAAAGAACGGGCGAGATGAACAGCATCTTGACCGGTAAGACTATCAGCAACAAGCATAACTTCATGGGGAAGGGAACACGCTTTAATCTCAGCCAACTCAAGCATCAAAGCTTCATCGATATGGTTACGACCTGCCGTATCAAGAATCAGCACATCATAACCACCTAATTTGGCTGCTTGTACCGCACGTGTTGCGATATCAACGGGAGACTGACCGGCAATAATAGGTAAACTCGCAAGTTGTGCCTGTTCTCCTAATTGACGTATTTGTTCCTGTGCAGCAGGACGGCGTGTATCTAGTGACGCCATGAGAACTTTTTTATTATGTTTGTCAGTGAAACGTTTTGCAAGCTTTGCTGTTGTGGTTGTTTTTCCAGAACCCTGCAAGCCAATCATCATCATAACAACGGGCGCTGGTGCGTTTAAATCACTCAGAGCACCTTCATCACCAAGAACATGAACCAGTTCGTCATGAACAATCTTAACAACCATCTGTCCAGGTTTAATTGATTTAACAATTTCCGCTCCAACAGCTTTTTCACGAACCCTATCGGTAAAAGAACGCGCGACATCAAGTGCAACATCAGCCTCTAACAAAGCACGACGAATTTCGCGTAGCGCCTCTGCCACATCCTGATCCGACAAAGCACCACGCCCTGTCAAATGAGACAGTATGGAGCCAAGCCGCTCTTGTAAGGATTCAAACATCATCTACCTCATTGCTGCATAACAAACAAACCAAAATGGCATCCGAGAACGCATCGCGCCGTCGGATGTTGACCTCTGAGATCTCTTTATACCCTTAAAACGGGGTCTCAGTCGGTGGCTCCAAGTTAATTTTGTCACTGAAAGCTTTCCCTTTCAAACAATAAAACCCCCCTTTTGTCAAGATTTATCATACAAGACCTTTCACACGAAGCAAAATAAGCAAATGTTACACTTCAAAATTCCCAACCTCAACACGTATAAAATGACCTGTTTCTTGTTCGATAGTCCACAATTCACCGCTTGAAATATCAAACCAAGCCCCGTGCAACGTCAAAATACCCTGGTCTTTGCGCACCTTTATCCAAGGAAATGTCTCTAAATTTTTCAGCGAATGACAAATAGAAAGTTGCTCTAATGTGGTCTGCTGCTCTTGGACAGTCAATGCTTTATTGTTAACGACTGTTTTTGCTGCTGGTACCAAAAGATTTATCCATTGACCAATAAAATCATCTGATGTTAAAGACTTACATGTCTCCTTAAGGGCAGTACTCACTCCCCCACAATGCGCATGGCCCAAAACGACAATATGCTTAACCTCAAGCAATTGTACTGCGTATTCAAGAGCTGCTGATGTAGCATGATATTGCCTATCAGGAGAAAAAGGGGGAACCAAATTTGCCACATTGCGCAACACAAAAATTTCACCTGGTTTAGCATTAAAAATTGTTTCTGGTACTGCCCGTGAATCACAACAAGCGATTACTAAAACTTCAGGTTTTTGCCCTTCATCCGCCAATTGCTGATAACGTGCTGTTTTGTATGAAAAATGATTTTTTATAAAAGTCTGGTAACCGTTTAAAAGTCTTTCTGGTAAACGCGTCATTCTCTAGATTTACTTTCACTTTGTCTATTTTTTAAGAACAGATTATTAACATATAAAAATACTAAAAATATCTTTTCATCGACATAAGCTATCTCCTGAGAATAGTAAATAATTACTGTAAAACAGAAGAAACAGTTTTATCATAACCAAATAAAGAGGCTATTCTCGTTAGCAAGAAGATGTTACACTGTGAGAAATGATATGGTGGTCTGCTCTACTGAAGAAAAGACCCCTAAGAGCAGAAAAGGGAAGGTTATTGTGTTACAACAAAAAGCATCAGAAATAAAAAGTAATCAAGATAAAATAGAACAAATCCTTTTTGCTCATACTGATAAAGAAGATATCGCCTGTTACGAGAACAAGGAACTCCAAAAAGCAGCAACCACCGCTGTTAATGCCTTCAATCTCCATCAAGCAGGAAAAAGCACCATCTGTTTTGAACAAAATTTGACCCGCGACAACAAACCTATAACCATTATCACGCTTGTCAACGATAACAAACCCTTTCTCCTTGATTCTATTTTAAATATCTTCAACCAGCACAAAAATCACATTCATCTAATTGCGCACCCCGTCCTTGATTGTGCCTCCGGACAACGCATCAGCTTGATGCAAATTCACATCGAACCATTAAACGAACAACAAATACAAAAGCTCAAAGATGAAATCGCCTTAGTCCTTGAACAGGTCAATGCTGCTGTGCAAGACTGGAAACCTATGCTAAAAGAAGTCGAAAAGCATATCCATGCCTATCAAACAAATCTTCCCGCGCACTACAAACAAGAAGGCGAAAAAGCTGTTGAATTTCTTAACTGGT
Source organism: Bartonella heixiaziensis (assembly GCF_046245125.2). Taxonomy (GTDB): domain Bacteria; phylum Pseudomonadota; class Alphaproteobacteria; order Rhizobiales; family Rhizobiaceae; genus Bartonella; species Bartonella heixiaziensis. The sequence continues at coordinate 1,881,996 of NZ_CP176404.1, forward strand.
TGATGGATAATAATTTTATCTTCCTTGGCATGCGCACTTATAACTTCACCAAAAACCAAGAGCCTACCAAAGCCTTTACAGCCAGCGACATTGAGTTGGGTATTCTCACTGATGCCTCTATTCGCATTATTGGCGATGCACGCGTGGAAGAACCTCCCCAAGAAATTTTATCCTTTATGGAAAGCAATAACCTACTGATTGTGACAAAAGCCAATAGCCGTTCAAAAATTCACCGTCCTGTTTGGCTCGATTATATTGGTCTTAAAATCTTTGATAAAGAAGGTAAGCTGTGTGGAGAATTACGCATTGTAGGATTGTTTACTTCCTCAGCTTATACACGCTCTATCTCACAAATCCCATTCTTAAAAGAAAAAGCCAAAACCATTATTCAACGTCTTGGATACAATCGCGCTGACTATTCTGGAAAAGCACTCGTCAGTGTTTTAGAAACTTACCCTAGAGATGAAATGTTTCGCTCTGACGTTGATACATTGACAGAAAATGCCAAACTTATCATGCAATTAGACGAACGTCCACGTCTCCGGGTACTCGCTCATATTGATTCTTTTGGACGCTTTGTTTCTATCCTCGTTTATGTACCTCGTGACCAATATAGCAGTAATATTCGCGAAAAAATTGGCGAATATTTTGTCGAACTTTATCAAGGTGATTTTTTTGAATCCTATCCACTCTTCTTAGAAAGCACACTCATCCGCGTTCATTATATCATCCATCGCAAAGGGAACGAAAGCGCTCCTGTTGTTGAGCGCACAGTACTCGAACAAAATGTTCGTTCCATAGTACGAAGTTGGGAAGACAGTGTCCAAACCATAGCTCTTAACCGCAAAGCAACAGACCAACAAATGCGTTTAGCTAGCCAATTTCCCAATAGCTATCGCGACTTATTCTCAGCGAAAGATGCAATCGAAGATGCAGGTCATATTCTAAGTCTTAATGATAAAAAACCTCTTTTCGTTACTTTTTATCACACACACAACAAAGAAAAACGAAATATTTCTCTCCGGCTCTTTCATCACCATGAAGCACTAGCCCTTTCCAAGCGCGTACCACTGCTTGAAAACATGGGATTTCGGGTCATTGCTGAGCAAACTCTTAAATTACCAGATGGCAACGGACACTCTGTATATCTTCATGACATGCAACTAGAAAGCGCCTTCCAACTCTGTATTGATTTCGACAAAAATGGTCAAAAGCACGCTGAAACATTCGAAGCAATTTGGTCCCATGATGCTGATAATGATGCCTTTAACGCTTTAACTCAAACAGCTGAACTTAATTGGCGTGAAATTGTTATTTTACGCCACTATGGACGCTATCTCCAACAAACTGGAATTCCATATTCACAAGAACGCGTTGCCCAAACTTTAAACGCCTATCCTGATATTACCCAAGATCTTTATGCTTTGTTTCATTTGAAATTTCATCAAAGCCATACAGAAAAAGAACGGGAAAAAAGCCAACAGGTCATTCAAAAGCGCATTGAAGAAAAATTACAGAAAGTATCAGGTTTAGATGATGATCTCATCTTACGGCGTTATCGTAATCTTATCGATGCGAGTTTACGAACCAACGCCTTTACTCCTCTAACCAATGGTAGCCCACGACGTATTTTAGCAACCAAGTTAGATCCACGCCAAATTGAAGGTTTACCTGAACCGCGCCCTTATCGAGAAATTTTTGTTTATGGACCAGAAGTTGAAGGCGTTCATTTGCGCTTTGGTCCTATTGCACGCGGTGGAATCCGTTGGTCTGACCGCGCATTAGATTATCGCACTGAAGTGCTTAGCTTAGTTAAAGCCCAACAGGTTAAAAACGCGGTTATCGTCCCTGTTGGTGCAAAAGGTGGATTTTATCCTCATCGCCTTCCCCAAACCAATGACCGTGCCGTAATTATAGAAGCCGCACGACAAGCCTATATTGAATTTATCACAGCTTTACTTTCCATTACTGATAATCTGATCAACGATAAAATAAGTGCTCCGCATAACATCATCTGCCATGATGCCCCTGACCCTTATTTTGTTGTTGCAGCAGACAAAGGCACAGCAACCTTTTCTGATACAGCAAACAGCATCAGCCAAGCAAACCACTTTTGGCTTGATGATGCTTTTGCCTCTGGAGGATCAGCAGGCTACGACCACAAAGCCATTGGAATTACCGCCAAAGGTGCGTGGGAAGCAGTCAAAAGACACTTTCGAGAATCTTTCAATCACGATATTCAAACAACCCCTTTCACCTGTATCGGTGTTGGTGATATGTCTGGTGATGTCTTTGGCAATGGAATGCTTCTTTCCAAACAAACAAAACTTATTGCCGCATTTGACCACCGTGATATCTTTATCGACCCAGATCCAAACATAGCTGAAAGCTATGCAGAACGTATGCGCCTCTTTCAACTCCCTCGTTCGAGTTGGCAGGATTACGACCAAACAAAATTATCCAAGGGCGGTGGTATCTTCTCACGCACAATGAAAACCATTACGCTTGCACCTGAAGCAGCAAAAGCCATTGGTTTTGAAAAACAAACAGGAACCCCCTTTGAAATTATCTCTGCACTTCTCAAAGCACCTGTTGATCTTTTATGGTTTGGCGGCATTGGAACTTATATCCGTGCAACCACAGAAACCGATGCCCAAGTAGGAGACCGTGCTAATGATACACTCCGCATTACTGGTGAACAAGTTCGTGCAAAAGTTATTGGTGAAGGAGCTAATCTTGGTGTTACACAACGTGGTCGAATTGAATATGTCTTAAACGGTGGGCGCTGCAATACGGACGCTATTGATAATTCCGCAGGAGTGAATTGTTCTGATGTTGAGGTCAATATCAAAATTGTTCTAGCATCAGCCCTTCGTGCAAAAACACTGACCCGTGAAGCACGCAATGAACTCTTGAAAGAAATGACTCCACAAGTTGAGCGTTTAGTTTTGCGCAACAATTATTTACAGACCCTTGCTCTTTCATTGGCTGAAAGCCAAAGTATTGCGGATTTGCCTTATCAAATCCGCTTTATGCATGATTTAGAACAGAAGAAACTTCTAGATCGCAGAGTTGAAATTCTCCCTGATGAACAAATTTTGCGGCAAAGAATAACACAAGGTCAAGGACTTATACGTCCAGAACTCGCTGTTATTTTGGCATATGCTAAATTAACCCTGAAAGAAGAAATCGCCCATAGCGCTATTGTTGATGAGCGTTATTTTGATGAAATTTTGTTGCACTATTTTCCAACTCAAATTCAGACAAGCTTTGAGAAAGACATCATTAACCACCAATTACGTCGTAATATTATTGCAACCCTCATTGCCAATGATATTGTGAATCGTGGAGGTCCTACTTTTGTTAGTCGACTACAAGACGCTACTGAACAAAAGGTTGAAAATATCATTCGTGTTTTCATCGCATTGTGTGATGGTTTTGAAATACCCCAATTGTCTGATCAAATTGATAAGCTTGACAATAAAATACCAGGTCTTGTCCAAAATAAATTTTACGCAGCCATTATGTCAATGCTTTTTGAAACAACAAATTGGGGTTTGCGTAATATGGATCTCTCGGTTCCATTAGAAGAACTTGTGAAAACAATAAAGCAAGCCCGTACTGTTATCGAAGAGCTGCTATCATATTCCAATGATAACGATATCAATCAAAAAATTAAAGAAAAAACAATACATTATAGCGAAGAAGGCGCACCAAAAATTTTAGCAAAACAATTGGCTTTCTTAGAAGCTGCTCCAATAATTTGTGACATTTCTTTGATTGCAAAACAAAGCAACAGCGACCTTATTAAAACCGCAGAGATCTATTTCTCACTTGCGCAAATCATTCGTATAAATCGCATTAATGAAGCAAGTCGAACAATTCCTGTACTTGATTATTATGATAGTATGGCCTTAAGCCAAGCTAAAGAAAATATTGCCGAAAGTTTACGCAAAATTGTTCTGAAAATCCTGAAAAATTATGGAGCAAAAGAGGATCCCTTTGCAGCTTGGAGTAAAACAAAAGAAGAGCAAATTCATAATGTAACAAACCGCATTGGTGCTCTCATTGAAAATGATCTCAATATTTCTCGCTTTACCTTCGCAGCAGGTATGATTGCACAACTTTAAAACAAACCTTTCAGATTTAAAGCAGTGCAAGATGGCTAAGTTAAAAAACTTCGTTTTTCCTACCCATGAATAATCAGTGAAGGAAAATCGGAGAAGCCATCTATATTTTTAGGCATAATGATTAAAACAAAAAAATCTCACTACCTTTCCAGAAGAGTTGATTGCATAACTCAAAAGCACATCTTAGACTTAAAGCGGTGCGAGACGGCCAAGTTTTAAAAAACCTAATTTGGCCCATCCATGGGTAACCTGCAATGGCAGAATGGGGTAGCCATCTGGACTTTTAGGCATAGCACCCAAAACAAAAAATAAAGCTTGTAGATTATTAGCATGCTCAGGAAACAAGCGCTGCATAGTGGTAAGAAGCTCCATATGCTTCACAAAGACAAGATCAAATTTTGCTGTCAAATATCCTTCATCATCAAAGGAAAAAGGCCCACTGACACGCAATACGCCACCTGTATGAAAAATCAATTCACCACGCTTTAAAACACCACTTTTCCCATACAAATGCTGTCTCCAACTGCTTTTTCCATTTTCAAACAAATGAGACACATCATTGAAAATCAACTTTAAGTTGCCATCAATTTTTGGAATATCAATAAAGTAAGGTGCAAAAAACATGGAAGAATCAAAATCATCGAAAGTAAGACGCCCTGATAAGTGATTCTTTTCGTGTTTAAGATCAAGTCGCAAAAATTCTGCCGTTATTTTTTGGGGCACATTCTCTTGATCTAACGAAGGTGCAATCACACCCGGAGCATTTTTCAAAGATACTTGATTCCCAACATTTTCTTGTATTGCTTTTTTGTTTTTCGTTTGTGATCCAAATTTTTCTGGAAATTTCTGATCTTCAAGGGATGAAGCAATAGTGGAAACCTCAAGCCCTTCAGCTATCAGTTTAAATGTCTTACCGGTTTTCCAATAGAGTTCTGTTTCAATCACCAGATTGCGCCAGTGTGACACGATAGATGTTTTTTCAGAAAAAACAATTGATGCAGGAGAATGAATATTAAATTCTACAAAATGAGGTGCATAAATTGGTGCACCAATTGTTAAATGCCCCGTTGATAAAGAAAGTCCGTGCAATGGCCAAGTAAACTGGAATTGATCACAAGCAACACCGATACGTAACGGATAACCATTCTTGCTGAAATGTTCGCATACAACCGTCATATCACGGTCAGATGCCTTTACGAATAAATCAGAAACACGATCTTCTATTTTACGTGAAAAAAAAACCAGAGTGAACTATAAACGAGTATCATAACAAGACAAAATAACCCGCAAAGCAGATAGCGCACAGAGAGGCTTTTCCGCAGAGATGTCAATTGAGCAAATATAGACAAAATGAAAACTTTCCTTATTTCATGATGATTAAATTTTTTAACTCTCACGCGTGTGTGACGGGCACACAAAAAATATGTCGCAATGCATTTTCAAACCATTGACTTAAAGCCTGATCATAAATTAAACGACCTTTCAAATGTGCAGAAGCTGGCTGAGCACCTTTTTCGGTCAATTTATGTGCTGAACGAACCATCAAACGACGCATCATAGCACGTGTGAATTCGGCATGAAATTGCAAACCCCATGCATTGTCTCCATAACGAAAAGCTTGTGTAGGATATGTATGTCCTGTTGCCAAAAGCATAGCCTCTTTAGGTAAGTCATAAATCCCTTCATCATGAAAATGGTAGACCATTTCTGGCCAATTCATCAATTCCTTGCCTTGCGAAGTTGCTTCCAATGGGTACCAGCCAACTTCAACAGTCCCATCGCTTCTTGTACCAACACGCCCCCCTAGATTTCGCGCTAACATTTGTGCTCCAAGACAAATACCCAAAAAAGGCTTATTCTCTTCCAATGACAAAGAAATCCAATCAATTTCTTCACCGATATAGGCTTCTCTGTCATTCACACTCATCGGCCCCCCTAAAATAACAACTCCAGCATAATGCTTTAATGTATGGGGAAGCTTCTGCCCTAAAATAGGACGATAAATATCAAGAACAAAACCATTTTGTTGCAAAAATTTTCCCAAACGACCAGTATATGTAGATTGGCGATGAACAACGACTGCTATTCTTGGTTTGCTGTTTTTTCGCTTTTTACCACAACAGCTTTGTATTAAAAACATTTGTAATCAATCACCCCTACAATCAAGTTAAATCTAATTTTTTAAAAACAAGAACAATTTTAATCAACACTCTTCACTCTAGTTCTTCTTTTTAAAATAACCGAAATTTCTTTTTCGATAAAGACGCATCATCCTCTTCTGTTTTAATCCCTGGATCATCAACATTTAAGTGTGTTTGGCTTAGTAGCTCAGTCTCTTTTTTCTTTATATCTTGTTCCTTTGTCTGAACATGATGCAAAAGACCATCTCCTAAAGATGAGACCTCTTCAAGCAACTTATCTTCAACAAAAGCAGTTTTTTCCACAATACCTTTTTTATCTTCTTTATCTTCTTTTTTCAGTGTAACATTATCAGCCTCTAATGTGAGAGGAGGCATGCTGGGAGGCGTTTTCCATTCGAAACACCCCAAACGTCCACTTATTGGAGAAACCACAGACCAAGAAGAAAAGATGGACCCATCACACATCCATACGGGATCACGTTCAGCACGCAATGCCAAAGAAAGCCATTGCCGCACCGCCCCTTGATTATTTCCTTCTGCTTCTTCAATATCTGCTAGCAACAAATAAACACTTTCCCGCGGATGATACCGGAGTGCTTTTTGTGCCTGTTCTCTTGCTAACCCCCTTTCACCAGCATCTAGCGCAGCTTTAGCAATGAGGAACGCCGATTCAAATGTGCCTTTATTATAAGAAGCCAGTGTTTTAGCTTTTTTTAACCGCCCAACGGCTCCCTCTTCTCTTTCAAGATAAAGTGCTCCCAAATCAGGATGAGGATCTTTCTGCCAAGCAGAAATAATCATTTTATCAGCTTTGCGTATTTCATTTAGTTTATAAAGAATATCAGCAGCAATAACCGTTATAGGCACAAAATCAGGTGCTAATTTATGTGCTTTCAAAATAGCTGCACGCGCATCGAAAGGATGTGTGTTAAACAGATTAAGTGCCTGTCCACTTAACAGCAAAGCCTGTATATGATGACGCTCGACAGTCGAACGACGAGAACGAGGCAAAGCTTTTTGTGCCCGCTCAAAAATATCAAGTGCTTTATCCCATTTACCCTCAGCACTCAGCTGATCAAGCACTGCTTGATTAGCCCACAAAAGTGCGGGTGACAAAGCCAAGGCTTCTTCTGCATATTGTTGCGCTGCTTCATAAGCATTTGTTTTTATAGCTTCACGAAACAAGCCATAAAGTCCAGCCAATTTTGTCGGCGCTTCCTTTCTCATCTTCTCATAAAGATCAATGGCGCGAACAGAATCATCTTGCAAAGACAAAGTTTGAGCTTGTAAGAGTCTAACCAATGGCTCTTGATGACTTGGAAGATATTTTACAACACGTGCCACCATTTTTTGTGCGGCAACACCATCACCAGCAAAAACAGCAAGAACGCCTTTTGAAAGAGCTTCATAACCCAGCTTTTTGTGGCGTTTATAAAAATAATTGGAGAAAGCCCTAGGGATGGAAAAAAGGGTAGACAAAAGCCACCACAGAAGCACTAAAACTCCAAGAAACAAAATGAGCGCGCTTAAGAGTGTCAACAATGAAACGGAAAACCGAAACTGCAAAAATGTTATGACAAAAACATCATTGTGATTAGCAACCCATCCAAATGCTAGACCAACCACACATACAACAAAAGTATAAATCAAAACACGTATCATCTTGAGCCTATTTACATCTTTGTTGCTTTAACAGATCCTTGTTGCGCAGACAGCAACAACTTTTGGAGCAGATGATGAACAGCAATGTATCTTTCAAGTTGATGAACAAAATCTTCCGAAACATCTTTTGCACTTTGGGGCAATGTTTGCCATTCACTCAAAGCCTTATCGTAATCACCCGTTTGAATAGCAACTTCCATCCGTGCTGCAATCGCTCCCAGCGTTGTCCCTTCAACATTTCCAATCGGCCGTGAGACAACAAGACCTTTTATCCATGCCAAAATCTTTTCAAAAAAACCGGCATTTGACGCAACACTATTTTGCGTACTAACGATAGCATCCGCAACACGCGCAAAATCAGCTGAAAGTTGAGCTGAACGTGGAAGACCCGTTGTAGCTGTTTTTTGTAACAAATCAAATCCCTCAATCGAAGGCGATAATTGCTGTAATATTGTCAATTCATTGACATAAGAACCACCCCGATCTATGGCATTTTTTAGCGAACTGATTGCAATAAACAATGCAGTATTTATTTTTTCTTTCTCATTATTTTTAGCAATAATTTCTTCCTGCATATTCTCTAACTGTTGCTTTAAAGCAGTAAGATCATTTGCATTACTCTCTCCAACAGACAAAGCTGTTTTCATCTCTTTTGATACGCTTACTAAATTTAACACATACTCTTCAAGACCACTTACTTTTTCTTCTAAAGCTGCAACGGCTTTTCTGCTTTCTTCTTGTGAAATTTCCTCACCTTGAAAGGTGTCAAGTTTTTGTGATGAAAAAGAAGAAAGCTCTGCTTTCAATGCATCAATTTCTTGAAGTACACGCCCCAATTTCTGCACTGTCTCTTCACTTTGACTTTTTGCTGTTTCCGCAATCTGTAAAGCTTTTTCTCCGCCAGCACGATCATCCACCGAAAAAGAAGGAAGAAGACCCGCCCACTGTAGCGCCATCGCAAGACCCAAAGCAATGAGACCACCAATAATTCCTGAGATTGGCAAAAAAAACCAAGAAATACCAGACAGACGCTTATTCTGCGTATTTTGCTCGCTCTGTTTTTCTATCGCGTTCAATTCTACAGAGTTTTGTACTTTTTGCTCTGAATCATGACTCACACCTTCATGTTCAATCACGGGTTTCTTACGACGAACACCAGTGTAATGCGATTTAATTTTAGATTTTGAAGAATCTGCCATCTTAGCCACTTTTTTCGTACTTTTTTTAAAAGATAAAATAACAAAATGAAAAAAGCTTTAAAAATTAAGCATTTCTCAAACAACATATTTTGTTTTACACTCTTTCTATCAAGAGTATTTCTTCGTCAAAACTCTCTACAATTTATCCCTATTAATCCCTATAGAGATACTTACAGTGATATACTTTTATAAACAACCTTTTTAAAAACACACTAGCATTTTATACTGAAAAACATACCTTAATTTTTGGTCAACAAAGCAATTAGAGCAAAGAAAAAACTAAAATTATTTTTCTCACTAAGAGATCAATTTTAAGAGAAGTCCTTTGCTTCTTTGCCTGTCCGTGGTACCCACCCATGAAAGAAGCTTAAACATAAGGTTTTGTCTAAAATGCGCCTGTTAGGAATAGAAACAAGTTGCGATGAAACTGCTGCTGCTGTTATTGAACACAACAAGGAAGGAAACAGCCGAATTCTTTCCAATATTGTTTGGAGCCAAATTGACCATCATGCACCTTACGGCGGTGTTGTTCCTGAAATTGCTGCCCGTGCCCATGTTGAAATTCTCGATGATTTAATTTTGAAAGCACTGACAGAAGCAAACACAAAACTGAAAGACATTGATGCCATTGCAGCCACAAGTGGTCCTGGTTTGATAGGAGGGCTCTTAGTAGGCGTTATGACTGCAAAAGCACTGTCTCTTGCCACTGGAAAACCTTTTATTGCCGTAAATCATCTGGAAGGGCATGCCTTAACAGCCGTGCTAACACATAATGTTAATTTTCCTTATTTATTGCTTTTGGTATCAGGTGGTCATACACAAACAATCCTTGTTCATGGCGTAGGCAATTACCAACGTTTAGGAACCACTATTGATGATGCCTTGGGAGAAGCTTTTGATAAAACAGCAAAGCTCTTAGGCCTTCCTTATCCTGGCGGCCCCGCTCTTGAAAAAGCAGCTTTATTGGGTGATAAAAATCGTATCCCTCTTCCACGACCTTTAAAAGGTGAAAAACGGTTAGATTTTTCTTTTTCCGGCCTCAAAACTGCCGTTCGACAAGCCGCAACAGCCATGGCACCTCTTGCAGAAAGCGATGTTTCTGACATTGCGGCAAGCTTTCAAGCAGCCGTTACCGACACAGTGTGTGATCGTGTTAACTTGGCTCTACAACACTTTATCCACCAGTATCCTCTCTCGCATTATCAAGGACGTCGTCCACCTGCTTTAGTTGTCGCAGGTGGAGTAGCTGCTAACCAAGCCATTCGATCTACGTTGCAAGAACTTGCTCATAAACACGGTTTTGAATTTATAGCCCCCCCTCTTTCTTTGTGCACAGACAATGCTGCAATGATTGCTTTTGCTGGAGCTGAGCGGCTTGCTCGAGGAGAAACAAGTTCTCTTGACATTGCTCCTCGTTCACGCTGGCCATTAGATGAAAAAGCCGTTCCTTTAATCGGAACAGGACGTCGTGGAACAAAAGCATAGAAATAGATTGGTGTTTATATTATTCACGAAGCACAATATAAACCATCATCATTTAATATTTCACCTGTTCCCATAATCATTATAGTATTTAAGCTTTTTAGAACCAATTTTCCCGTTTTATTTTTTAAACGCAACGCAATAATTTCAACTTAGTGCAATCATATTGACTAGCCCTTCTAGACTAAAACCAAAAAATAATTAAACTTTCATATGCTGAGCCGATTGACTTTAAGTCTATTTTTCGCTCCACGCGCACATTTTCTCTCCTGCAAGAGAGTAAAAGCACAGTATCTCTATACATCATGTGAAAAAATATGGCTCATTTTTCTACCACAACTCAATTATTTCCAACAAAGAAGAAACAAATCGATAATGCGTACTCTTTACCCCATTTTAAAAATCATACTTTATGATGTTATATAGGTGCTTATAAAAAGGAGAGCGCATGGCTTATTGGCTTTTTAAATCTGAACCCCATAAATGGTCATGGGACATGCAAAAGCAAAAAGGTGCTGATGGTGAACAATGGGATGGTGTACGCAATTATCAAGCTCGTAACAATATGCGCGCCATGAAATATGGTGATAAAGGTTTTTTTTATCATTCAAATACAGGATTAGAAATCGTAGGCATTGTAGAGGTCTGTGCTGAAGCACATCCTGATTCTACCACCTCTGATCCACGCTGGGAATGTGTGGATATCCGTGCACTCTATGATATGCCAACACCTGTTTCATTAAAACAGATTAAAGCAAATCCAAAACTGGAAAATATGGTGCTGGTCAATGCCTCTCGCTTATCAGTGCAACCTGTAACAGAAGCTGAATGGAAAGAAGTCTGTTTGATGGGCAATCTTGAGATGAAAATTCTTTCAACCTAAAATAACAATTTTTGTTCATCGGCTAATATGTGGCAAGAGACGTTTCATGTCACGACGAGCGCGCGCGATACATCCTTCTGTCGATGTATAATTTTCTCGCATTAAATGCATAAAAATGGCACTCCCTCTTGCCATTTTTCGTTCTGTACTATTTCAATCCAACACCAAAACGATAGCATAAAGGCCATCTTCACGATACATCTTTTCAGAACTACGGAAGTAAGGAAGGCGTACTAAACGATATAATTGGCACCACCACGCGCATCACACCAACCATTCTGCACTCGAATGCAATGAAAAGGCAAAACAAAATGAAGAAATAATAAGGATTACCATGAAATCCTCCCCAAAATGCATATATGCCAAAAGCATCGCACCATAACTTTCACGCTTAAAAGCAAAAATACTGAAATTCCTTAGAGCACAAAAAACGATTCCACCCTGCGCATAAAAAAAACTTGCGTACAATTACCTAATTGTCAGCACACAACCATAAAAGCAACAAAAGTTTGTTTTTTATGGGATTTCTTTTTTAATTCTCCTTGCATGAAACTCCATTTTCATGAAACTATTTTCAGTTAGTCAGGACATCAACACACCTTATAAGGAAAAAAAATGACCAGATACACGCTTTTAATCGTTGAAAACGATGATGACCTGCGCCTCATTTTGGTAGAACAATTGCAAATGCATAAAGAATTTAAAGTTTTCCGATCAAAAACAGCTAAAGCAGGAATCGCAATAGCCAAAGAGAAAAACGTTAATTTAGCCATTTTTGGTATTGAGCTCCCTGATCTTGATGGCCTTAAAGCCGTCAAAAAATTACGCACCCAAGGATTTCGTGCTCCCATTATCATGATCACAAATCATGATACAGATTGCGATACCATTTTAGACCTTGAAACAGGCGCCAATGATTATGTCAAAAAACCCTTTCGTTTTGCTGTATTGTTAGCGCGAATTCGCGCTCAATTGCGTCAATACGAACAAAATGAAGATGCGTTTTTTTTAATTGGTCCCTATACTTTTCAACCTAGACAAAAACTCCTTATTGATCAAGATAACAACCAAATTCGCCTCACAGAAAAAGAAGCAGCAATTCTTAAATACCTCTGCTGCACCAACGAGCACATCGTGAACCGTGAAACATTGTTGGAACAAATTTGGGGATACAACGAAAATATTGTTACACACACGTTAGAAACCCATATCTATCGTTTACGACAAAAAATCGAAAAAGACCCTTCCAACGCACAAATTCTCATTACGGATCAGAACGGATATCGTCTTAATCTTTAATCCAAATTTACTGCTTCAAAAATGATTTTGATGCCATTAATTTTTCTTCTCTGAAAGCAAAAGGAAGCCGCCACGAGAGAGAGTTTTCACGTGCTTGTGGTGATAACGCAGGCATAAAAACACGCCGTGACTGGCGACGCTGAACAAGCAAACCTTGATAAACACGCTTCTGAGCCTGACAGATTAAGAGACCACCAAAATAAGGTAAAAGATGGCGTGCAAATGGTTCATAAAGAAAGGAAAACAATCGCGAAGCATAACCTGAGGAAGGCGTATAATGTACAATTTCTTGTACTGGTCCAGAAATAAAATTTGTTTTTTCAAACAAACGAGCAATTTGTTGTCGACTATAAGGTTCACCATAACCAAAGGGTGTGCAGCCATTACGCGCCCAAAAACCTGAGCGATTAGGAACAATAACGATCAAGTGACCATTGGGAGCCAAAACACGCCATATTTCATTCAGTGTTTCAAATGCATTTTCTGTATATTCAAGTGCATGTACCAATAAAATACAATCAATCGAAGCATCAGAAAGCGGTAAATCTTCTTCAAAAACAAGTGCTGTAGCGACCTTATCAGTACAAGGCCAAGGTGAAGCACCCTGAGCAGCAGGCATAAAAGCAAAACATTGTTGTGCACGCGTATACAACGCAGAAAGATAAGGCAATGCATAACCAAGACCCATGACCCGTTTATCAGCAAGATCCGGCCAGCATAAATTTAACTGATCACATAGCGTCTCTTGTACGCGCAATCCAAGTGCAGAAGCGTAAAAATCTCTCAGTGTGACTATATCCAATTCAACATACCGTGTAGAAACAAATTTCAAACATCACAGGCTTTCATATACCCCACTTATATGGACCTTTGCTTTTTCTTCGCAATGGCGAAAATTTTAATATTTCATATTTTAAACCCAAATGGCTTCAAAACTAGCATAGAACATTCCCATGATCACTGCACAAAAGCACTTTATCGCTTTTACCTTTTAAAACTTGCGCTTCATGAAAAACTTCCCGTGCATGTTTTTCAGCTAAGAAAAAGCCAAGTGATTAATTAAAACGAAGCAACCTTTCAAGATAGTTTTTTTCTGCTTCTGGAATATGCTCCTTACCAAGGCGTTTGCGAATTTCATCCAAAATCTGCCGCGCACGCATTTTATCACTTTCTTGCGGTAGTGCCGTACCTTCTTGCCCTTGATCCGTTTTTGAAGAAAGCGAACGTCCTAATGGATCTTCTTCTTGACCAGAGATAGCCTTGTTATTATTTCCTGCGTTTTTGAGGACTTCACGCATTTTTTCTAAAATATTTTGTGCACCCTGCCTTAAGGCCTCTAAAGCATCTGACTGATTTTGTATGGATGTTTGATGATTTCCCTGATCAAGAGCAACTTCTGCAGAATTCATTTTCTCCTCTGCCCTTTTCAAGGCATCGCTCTGTTCAACCCCTTGTTCTGACAATTCTTTTTCTAACGTCAATAATTCAGATTGCAACTCAGCCTGACGTTTTTTTAAAGATCTGCTTTTCTTTTCCTGCACATTTTCACCACGTCGTTGTTCCATTTCTAACTGATGTGTTTCATTGAGAATTTCTTGCTGACGACGCATCAAATCTCCAAGATGATCCATTTTTTCTTTCATTTGTGCGAATTGGCTCTCGCCCTGCTCCCCACCTTGATTGCCTTTTTGCACTTGCAAATGATCGAGAGTTTGTTCGATTTCAGCCAATAACTGTTCCGCTGCTACAGAGGAGCCCATCTTGGCCATTTCCTCAATTGAATTCAGCTTTTGCTGCAATGTATCTTCTGAAAGATTGGGACGACTAGAACCGCTATTACTATCTTGTGCCTTTTCAGCCAAAGTATGAATATAATCATCCATAGCTTGTCGTAAATCCGCCATAAGTCGCTCAATTTCTTTAGCTGGAGCACCGTAGCGAAGTGCATCACGCAAAGCAGCTTGTGCTTGTTTTAAATTTTTCTGAACAGATTCAAGTTGATTGCCTTCAATACCCAAAGCAATTTGCCATAAATAGTTGACCACATCGCGCAAATCATCTTCTGTCTCTGCCAGAGAAAGCCTTGTCCATGCACTCTGTAGAGCAAGGAAATGTGTTGCATTTTGAAGACCATCTTCTGGACGCACCAGCAAAGCAGAAAGCATATCAAGTACCTGCTCTCGCGATAAAGGATTAAGAGCCAATAAACGACGCAATTCACTCACTGCACGAGCGATAGGATTGGAAAAAATACGTTGCGGTAATGTCATAACAAAAGTTTTGCTACGACCTTGCTGTCCAGCACCATCTTCTGCCACCAAAGTAATTTTGACTTCTAAACCAGCCCACGGATGATTTGACACATCTCGTACCATCCGCATTTTACCCTTTCCACCACGCGGTAGAAGAAGATTTATTTCAGGTGCTCTATAAAGAGAAATGGTATTTTCACGGTTGTCAAGAAAAGGCTCTATTTCAACAAAGGACTTTGTCACTCCATAATCATCATCCATCTCATACTGTAGTTCTAATGAACCAGTCAAAATTCGCCCAGGCTTCTCCACCCAACGAATTGTCGGATACTGATCTTTCATCACCTGCAAATACCATTGCTGTTGCTTATGACGCGATGATACAGACAAAGCTACTGAACGTTCTAAACGTGTTTCAAAATGAACAGTTGGATCATTAAAAACCATTTTATCGCTT